>JAKITY010000042.1 GCA_021647835.1 Flavobacteriaceae bacterium
AATGATGCTACCAAAAAGCGTGGTTACAGATTGGCTGGTGATGTGCATTTTGAAAGTGTGAGTAAAAAGGCTTCGTTTATCACTCCAGTTCCTGGAGGTGTTGGACCTATGACGATTGCTATGTTATTAAAAAACACGTTGCTTGCTTGTCAGAGAAAATAGTTCTCAAACTTGTTTTCTGTTAATTATTCTCGATACAATTCTACTCGTTTCTCACAGAACCACTCGAATTGACGCTTTTTTTTTAAACTACCTCTGTCCTTTCTAACTCTTTTTGTTGTTTTCGAATTTGCTTTATTGTTTGTGTACTTCCATCATGACTCCATCCAGGAGCAGCAAAAGCATACATAAATTTATGGTACCAATTTGGAGATTTCTTCATATCATTCCAAATATCTTTGTATTCATGTGTAAGAATTACCAAAGGATTGTATGAATTAGGCTCATGTGTAACTCCGTAATCAATTTTAATATTTTCATTGTCCAATTCTTTCCAAGTTCCGAAGATTTTATCAAAAATATTTAAAAATCCACCATGATTTTTATCCATATACTCTAAATTTTTTGCATGATGCACTTGATGCATTGTATGTGTATTGAATATTTTTTCTATGAATCCCATTTTAGGAACATAAACTGTGTGTAATTGAAATTGCCATAAAGCCTCAATTCCTAAACAAACTACAAGCATTTCTGGCGGAAAACCAATCGCAGGAATCCACATATAAAAGAAAGGCTTGTATAAAATAGTAAACCAACCATTTCTTACTGCTGTACCTAAATTAAATTCATTAGAAGAATGATGCACAATATGCGCTGCCCATAAAAAACGAACCATATGATTTTGTCGATGAAACCAATAATATGAAAAATCATCTAACAATTGGCAGATCAGCCAAATATACCAAGCATATCCAAAAGACTCCCATCCAAAAATGTTCATGCGAATACCATCAACCATTGGATTGAATATTTCGTAGGAAAAATTAAACAATACAACTGCTGTAATTATTTTAGCCAAAGGTGTAATAATTGCAGAGCCAATTCCCATAGTAAGACTTGCTCCCAAGTTTTTCCAAGTATATAGTTTTCTCTTTTTATCTTTTGTTTTACTGTATGCGAGTTCTAATAAAATAAAAGCAATAAAAGTTGGCGCACCGTATTCTAAAATGTTTACAAAATCCATTATTAAGTAGTCGTATTTTTAAATTTTGCCCAAGATAGTTGAAATATTTTATTTTGACAGTAAAAAAATTATTCTTCTCGATTAACCAAATCTATTGAAAATGCAGGCATACAAACTGAAATATATTCACACGCAATATCAAAAGGATTAGAATACTGAACTTTCACACCTTTTTCAATTTTAATAGACTCTCCAGCCTTTAAAATAACGGTGTTACCATCAATAATAAATTGTTTTTTACCACTAATGATATATGTATATTCATCAAATTTTGGAGCTTGAAAAGGCTCGCTCCATTTCGGTGGCGCAATCATTCTTGCAATACTTATATCAGAGCTGATACTTGCCAAACCAAAATGTTCTTCTATTAATTTCCCGTCAGTTGTTGGAACGATAAAAGGTGATTTTTGTATGTTATATTTTTTAGCCATATTAAATTAATCAAACCAAATAGTAAAATGATTAATCTTAGTCATATCTGGAATTTGATCTAGTTTTACTTTAGAAGTATCAAATAGATTGACACCAATATCTTTTTTACGCATTGATATTGTTGCGTTCAGTTCATCAATATATAAAGTTGCAGAAGACAATGAAGTTTCAACTTTATTGATCATATAATGAAAATTAATTTCCTTAAAAGGTGTGTGCAGTGCAAGTCCTTTCTCAGTTTTAAATTGGCTATCCATAATCTCAACATATTTTATTTTTGATGTAGAGTCATGCTGTACTCTCGGCACAATAGTAAGCAGATGTTTTCCTTCTTTTGAATAAATCAAATATTGATCTTCGTCTTGAAGATACTTTGTATCTTCTCCTCCTAAATTACCTTCGCTCAAGCGAGTTACAACCGAATCTTTTACAAATAGTGTTTCAATATCTGAAACTAAATGCTCACTATTAATCTTTCCTGCATTATTTTTTTCTATCAAAAATGGATTTTCTCTCGAACACTGAGCAAAGAGCATTGCTGTCAGTACAATCAAAAGAATTTTAAACTTGTTTTTCAAAATAAGAATTAGATTAGCTGATTACTTGTTTAGTAACTCTTTTGTTCGTTTTTTGTTGTACTGCATAATTTCTTTAACACTCAGGCTATCTCATCACTCGTTTCAAAATACCTAAAACACCTCTAATAAATGTTGCGCTAGTAACTACTTTTAACACAGGATTCATTCGTGTACTTCTTCTTGAAGTAGTTTTTTTTGCCTTGGCTTTCTCTTTTGCAACAGCTTCTTTTTTTTCTTGTACGTGTGCTTTTTCAATTTTTCCGTTCAATATTTCGTATGCACTTTTTCTATCTATATCTTCGTTATACTTTTCGGCTATATCAGAAATTGCAATTTGAGTTTTCAACTCTTTTGGAGTTAATACGTCCATCCTACTCATTGGTGCTCTCAACATCGTTCTTGCCAAAGGTGTCGGAATCCCTTTTTCGCTTAATGATGATACCAACGCTTCTCCAATTCCTAATTTCGTCAATACATCTGCTGTGTCATAATATTCGGAATCTGGATAATTCTCTGCTGTTAATTTGATTGCTTTACGGTCATTTGCTGTAAATGCTCTTAGTGCATGCTGAATCTTCAATCCTAACTGTGACAAAACTGCTGATGGTATATCTTTAGGGTTTTGTGTTACAAAATACACGCCAACTCCTTTAGAACGAATTAACTTCACAATGCTTTCAATTTGACTTAATAAGGCTTTTGAGGCTTCTTTAAACACCAAATGTGCTTCATCTATAAACAATACTAATTCTGGCTGTCCACTATCGCCTTGTTCTGGTAATGTTGAATATATTTCAGCCAATAATTGTAGCATAAATGTTGAAAATAATTTTGGTTTGTCTTGAATATCTGTCAATCTTAAAATTGATATTACTCCTCTTCCATCTTCATCAATTCTAATTAAATCATCTATTTCAAACGAACGTTCTCCAAAGAATAAATCTCCTCCTTGCTGTTCTATTTCTACAACCTTACGAAGTATTGAACCTGTAGATGCTATTGATATTCTACCATATTCTGCTTCTAATTCTTTCTTCCCTTTTCCTGTTGCGTATTGCAATACTTTCTTAAAATCTTTTAAATCTAGTAATGGTAATTTCTTGTCATCGCAATATTTAAAAAGTACAGCAACTATACCACTTTGCGTTTCTGATAAATCTAAAATACGTGATAATAATGTTGGTCCAAATTCAGAAACGGTAGCTCTCATTCTAGTACCGTCTTGCTCAGATATTGTCAATATTTCTACTGGAAATTTCTTTGCTTCAAACGGAAAACCAATTTTTGCGTGTCGTTCATCAATCTTTGCATGTCCAGGGCTTGGTTGTGCCAATCCACTTAAATCACCTTTTACATCCATCAGCAACACAGGAATTCCTTTGTCAGATAGGTTCTCCGCAAACACTTGTAATGTTTTTGTTTTACCTGTTCCTGTTGCTCCTGCTATTAATCCATGACGATTAATTGTTTTTAAAGGTATTTTCACATAGGCTTCTTTAATGGTTTCTTCACCAAGCATTGCTGCTCCAAGTGTTATGAAATCACCTTTTGTTTTGTAACCTTTGTTTATGTAATCAAAGAATGTATCCTTTTTACTCATTTTCTTAAATGTTTTCAATTAATTTATTGGAAAAAGATGTCATTCCTGCGAAGGCAGGAATCTAAACCTAACTTATTTATGGATTCCTGCCTTCGCAGGAATGACAATATCGATTTAAAAATGAATATCTCTTTATTATTCGATAAAAATACTCCAAAACTTTTAAAGTATAAAATTAAAGTATGCTTACATTTGCAAAATAATAGTTTATATAGTGAATAAAGAAACAAAACAATTAATCAAAGATGGGAAAATGCTTCCGCTTATGGAAGAATTTTACACGATTCAAGGTGAAGGCTCACATACAGGAACTGCTGCATATTTTATACGAATTGGCGGTTGTGACGTTGGCTGTCATTGGTGTGATGTGAAAGAAAGTTGGGATGCAAACTTACATCCTCCAACAATGACAGACTTAATTGTAGCAAATACAAAAGAGTATGCAAATACTGTTGTAATTACTGGAGGAGAACCTTTGATGTGGAGTTTAGATTATATCACGCAAAAACTTAAAAATCAAAATATTAAAACGCATATTGAAACTTCTGGAGCCTATAATTTATCTGGGTTTTGGGATTGGATTTGCTTGTCTCCAAAGAAAAATAAATTGCCATTAAAAGAAGTTCTTGATGTTGCTGATGAGTTAAAAATGATTATTTATAACAAAGATGATTTTAAATTTGCTGAAGATCAAGCATTAAAAGTGAATGATACATGCCAACTTTTTTTACAACCTGAATGGAGTAATCGTGAAAAAATGACTCCACTAATTGTAGATTATGTGATGAACAATCCGAAATGGAAAATATCATTGCAGACTCATAAGTATTTGAATATACCTTAATAAAGTGAAGGGTTTTAGGCGAAGGGTGAAAGGGTTTTTATAATCTCGTAGAAATAAGGCTCATAATACGCTCAAATTGTTCTTCAAGTCCCATATCAGAATTGTCAATTTCTATGGCATCATCTGCTTTTGTTAATGGCGAATCTAAACGTGTAGAATCGATATAATCTCTTGATTCTACGTTTTTTAACACGCGCTCGTACGACACATCTTCGTCTCCTCTATCTAATAATTCTTTGTACCTTCTTTTGGCTCTTTTATCTGCCGATGCTGTCATAAACAATTTTACTTCCGCATCTGGAAAAACAACTGTTCCAATATCGCGACCATCCATCACAATACCTCTTTCTTTTCCCATTTCTTGCTGTTGCTCCACCAATTTTTTACGAACTTCAGATATTGTAGAAACTTGACTTACAAACTGAGAAACCTCTAAAGTTCTAATTTCGTTTTCAACGTTTTTATCATTTAGATACATCTCAGCCAAGCCTTTATCATCATTAAAAACAAAATGAAGTTTGATGTTTTTTAAATCAGAAATTAAAGCCTTTTTATCAAATTGTTGATCGTCTATATATTGATTGCGCATTGCATACAGCGTAACGGCTCTATACATTGCTCCTGTATCTACATACACATAGTGTAATTCTTTTGCCAATTGTTTGGCAAGTGTACTTTTTCCTGTTGATGAAAATCCGTCTATAGCGATAATAATTTTACTCAAAATAATCTGGTTTTTAACGTCTTCCGCTTACATCTATTTGTAAACTAAATGTACTTGTATTTTCTGCTGGATGATATTTTGTAAATGCATAATTTAGTTTTAATTTTCTCATTTTCAATCCAAAACCTGCGGAAAAACCTGCGAATGTTCGTATATCTGTTAGTTGTAACTCTTTGGCTCTTCTGAAGTTATATCCCATTCTAATATTAAATGCTCCTTCTGGAAAAAACTCTGCACCAATAACCATGTGACGCATCGCATTGTCAAAAACACTAATCTTTTCTGGAGTTACAGTTCCACCAATATCTGTTGTAGAATTCGTTGGATTTGGTTTTGCTACATTCCATTTTTGAAGATTATCGACTGTTAAATACCATCTAACAGGTACATTTTCTATTCTATATGACGCTCCAAATAGTATTTCAAGAGGTACTTTTTCTTGTGTACCATCAAACGTTGTTATTTGATAACCTACATTTCTAACTGCTAAAGAAAATACATAAGGCTGATTGTCATTCTCATATAAAACTCCAAAATCGGCAACAACTCCAAATGATGAATAATCTTGTATTACTGAATTCAACACTTTTGCATTTGCGCCAATACTAAAATTTGAAAACGGAATTTGATATGCATATCCAACAGAAAGTGCCAAGTCATAGGCCTTGAAAGTTCCTGTTTCAACACCATTCTCATCTGCTTCAATAAATTCACCATAATTTGCATACGTGATTCCTCCTTGAATAGTCCCAAAGTTACGATTAATCATGTGTGCGTACGAAACGGAAGCATAACTAATATCTGTTAAGAAATTTAAATAATTAACTGATAGCTGATTATCTATCTCTAAATTTATTGTTGATGGATTCCACAACGCTTGATTAACATCGTCTAATAAAGTGATTACTTTACCTCCAAGTGCTGCTTGACGTGCAGATGTAGGAACGTTTAAAAAATTATACACGCTCTCTCCTCCTACTTGAGAATAACTCACAAATGACACTAAAAACACGAAACGAATTACTAACTTCATAAACAGTTGCAAACTTAAAACTTATTTTATAGTTAACCTTAAAAAATAAGTGCTAATAAACTAACGTATGAAGTTGGGAATTATGATAAATAAATGACAGTTTTTATGTATAGTGTCGTTTCTATTAAATTAAATAGTTTATACGAATACAATGATTATTAACAAACAAACGACAATAAATAAAAGCACAACTTTTTTCATAATAGTAAGGTTTTAAATTTTAATACTCCCAAAATTAAAGAGCATTTATCTTTTTGACTTGCATTATTCTTGCAAACACTATCACTATTGTTGCATTTTTAGTAATAGTGTCAAAATTTTGTTTGAACAACCCTAAATAGCCAAAATATCTTTCTACTTATTTACTTTTTGGCATAGTTGACCCTTTACCATTCCATGGTAATAAACCTGCAGGTAATCCTTCTTCAATTGTTAATAATGGTAAGAAAACCTCAGCATCCATTTTTACACTGTTTCCTTGTAAGTTCATGCCAAGCATACTTCGTAATTGATTGGCTCCAGAATTACTTGCGCTTACAGCAGCATCTACAGCAGCACGACTCATTTCAATTCTACTTGCATAAATTCTTGCCCATTTTTCGGCAACAGGAATTTTGATTAATAATGATTCATTTCCATCGCTATATGGATTTAACTTTTCTGATTCATCTAATATATCTTCTACTTTCATTTTCGAATTAATCTCCTTATAATCATACTTTGAATTTCCAGTAAAAAGGTTATTATTTAATGTCAAATCTGCGCCTTTACTATAAATTCCTCCCATGTGACCGAAACCAAAAACATTATTTTCTACTGATGCAACTAAGTTTTGATCAAGAGCTAGCCCATCTCCTCCATAAGAAGCAATCGCATCGTGTTTCCATATGAATAAAACAGTATTATATTTAATTACAAATTTTGGGGTTACATTTTTATCACTTCCAACATATCCTGTGCGTGCTTGAATCCCATATCCTGTATTGTTAATGCAAAAGTTGTTTTGAATAATCCCTTTTCCTCCTTTAAAAACTCTCACTGAAATTGCTCCTTCAGTTGGTGCGGTGTTCATTACTACACAGTTTTGAACTGCAATATTGGTGTATTTACTACCAACGATAACAATTCCTCCAGATTCTGGTGAAGGGTTTTGTCCTGATTTTGGACTTGCTTGTCTTCTTATTGCTAAGTTTTTATCATGATGATACCTGTTTCTTGGTCCATTATCAATAATGATTCCGTCAACAATAATAACTGAGCCTTCAGATTTTTGACCATTACTTTCGCGTTGTTGGTCGGTTCTAATATATATTCTAGGAGTTGTCAATTTCATATATTCATTAACTCCTGTGAAAATAGTTTTATGTTTATCCCAAGGGTCTCTTGTTGTGAATGTAGTGTCATATCCTCCATAAATTTTTACTGGAACATTTATTTCATCAGAACCTCTTTTACCTTTACTCATATAAGTTCCTTCAGCGATATAGATTCTATCATTTGGTTTTAAATGATGAATAATATTTCCCAAGTCTTTTGCTGGACGTTCCTTTGTACCTAATTGACCAGAGCCAGTAGTTTTACTTATATACCAATCTCTTCCTTTATTGGCAAAGTTCTTAGATGTTTTTTGGCTGTAAGATGATATGCCTACTAAAAGCATACATAAAATTACTGTTGTTAGTTTTTTCATAATGGAAATATTTTATTTTATACCCTTCAAAATTATTAATCAAATTATTAATTGACTTGTACTATTCTTGCAAACACTATCACTATTCTTGCATTTTGACGAAAAACACTAGAAATAGCAGTAAGATTTCTTTATTAGAAATAGTGATTAATATTTCATGCTCGTTTTTTTTATTCAATAAGCAATTTTTCAGTTTTAATTATAGCGCCATTTTTATATTTAAGAATATACATTCCACTTTTAAAATCGGAAACATCTAATTGTAAACTTTGTTGGTTTGTAGTGTTTTTTTCTAAAATTAATTCACCTAAAACATTAAAAATTTCAATCGAATTATTCCCATCAATTGGATGATTAAAATTGATATTGATAGTGTTTTTTACAGGGTTTGGAAACATAGTAAATGTTTCAAGTTCTTCAGTGTTAATACTGAGTGGTGCAAGTTCAATAGCACAAATATTGAAAGTTCCAACTTCATCATTACCATAAGACCAAACTCTTATATATAGTATTTCTCCTGGTGTTCTAACTGATAGTTCGATAAGTTCAAATAATTCAGAAGTAATGTTTCCTCCATCATCATCACATGCTAAAAGTGTTAAGCCACTTGCACCACAGTTGCCTGAATAAATTGCCATTCCACCATCGGTTATAGATAAATCATCTTCATACGTTTCTACTTGAAAATGACCTGATGCTGGTACAGTAACTTTAAACCAAACATCTCCACCAACATAATTTGCACATTCTGGATTTGGTATTGTTGTGTCTGTATCTTCAGAAGCTGTTGCACCAGAATTAGCACCTATTATTGGTGTGCAAACGACATCAATACTTAAATCTATGGCTCCAGAGCAGTCATCATTTACTGGTGGTGGTGGCGGTGTATAGTCAAACACACAAATATCGTAATCTCCTACGACTGTAGCATCATTATTAGTCCAAAGTCTAATATATACAGTACTTCCTGATGGTTGTGAAACATCTATTCTTTCAAAACCTCCAACTTCATCTACACCTCCACCTGCTCCGTTATCATCACAAACAAGTAAACTTAAAGAGCTACAAATACCTGAATATGCTGCCATTCCTCCATCTGTAATGCTTCCATTTTGGCTAGATTCGATTCTTACATTCCCAGAAGCAGGCATTACTATTGAGTACCATAAATCTCCACCAATGTATGTAGCACATCCAGGATCTGGCACTCCAGAATCAGTTTGCGTTCCATCAAAAGTTACAAGCGTATTAGCACAAGTAGCATTTACGGTTAATGGTGTTGCTCCAGAGCAAAGGTCATTTGAGGGTTGGGCAAATGTTAATGTTGCAAGACCTAGGAATACAACAAAGAGTAAGTTTTTTTTCATAACATATTATTTTAATAGATATCCAAACCTATCAAAAAACAAGTCTGTAGAACGACTATTTTTAGTGAACAGTCACTTATTTTTAGTGAATGACTTTTTTAATAAAAAAATCCTGCCGAAACAGGATTTAAAAATGCTATTTAAAATAGTTGCTGTAAAACTTCTACTATTATGATTCAACTACTCTAAACTTCTCTTAATTTTTATTCTTTCTCTTAGCATATAGTTTTAAATCTTGACTTCTTGCTTGTTGTCCTTTTCCTTTATTGGGATTCAAAAGGTTATTAGTATCGGTGTTTTGAACTTGTGTGTTCATATCAAGATCGGCATTACTATAATTTGTAGGTTGCCCTAAAAGTGGTGTTACACTCGTTAAATCGGTATTTTGAATTTGACCGTTGCCATCAAAATCTCCTGAATAAAGAGCAAATATTCCGTTGCCGAGATCTACGACTGCATTTGAACCTCCATTTACCTTAGTAATATCATCTGATAAGTTTAATGTTGCAGTTGATGCTGACAATGCAACTGTATTTGCACTTACTATTCCTAAATGATTTCTATGACTTACAGAAACAAAGTAATCATCATCACTAAGAGCAAAACTTATTGGCGATGTTCCATCAACAGCAACTACATCACCATCGCGTTGTAAAAGTGCTGATTGTGATATGAGTATATTGGTGTTGTCATTTTTATCGCGCAGTTCTATCCAAACCCAATCTACAATAGCATTTGCTCCTGTTGGTGTAAATATGGAAGCATCACATGTTAAGGCATCTGCATACGGAGAAGTTGTTGGTATTAAACTTGCTACTCTTAGATTATCTCGCATCCAAATTTCTTCTCCTAAAACTGGATTGATGTAGGCACCTTGAAAGTAAGTTGTGATACCAATATTTATTGCGTTACAATTAATGCTAAAACTAGTTTGCGCATCAATATCAGTCCAACTAGTAGTACTAAAAGTCACATCATCTACCTCTATACAAGTTAAGTTTGGATTATCTGTAGCAGTAAAAACACTCATATCTCCATTCGTTCCATTCTTTAAATTTAAGTATGCTAATTGATTAGAGTTACAGTATAATTCTTCTAGTAAAGGGTTTTGCGATACATCTAAACCTATTATATTATTATTATTAAAAGATAAAGTGGCTAATTGTGTATGTTGTGTAACATCTAAACTGGTAAGTTGGTTATCTGTAAATACCAAAGTATGCAATGCCATGTTTTGTGTTATATCTAAACTTGTCAAATAGTTTTGACTAAAATTTAAGATTCCCAAATTTATATTTTGTGAAATATCTAAACTTGTCAAATTATTTTCACTACATCGTAAATTGGTTAATGCTGTGTTTTGAGTAATATCTAAATTTGTCAAATTATTGTTAGTACAACGTAAAACGGTTAATGCCGTGTTTTGAGTAATATCAAAAGAAATGAGACTATTATCATTACAGTTTAGAATTTGTAAAGAATTAAAATCTTCAATACCTGTTAAATCTGAAATGCTTTTGTTTGAAACATCTAAATTTGTAACAGAACTTATATTGGCAGTTATAACCTCACTATCTAATACAGTATCATATCCTAGATTTATCAAGGCTTGTTCAAAGTTGTTATCTGGGACATAGGTCGAGTTAACATTGCAATTAGTACTAAAACTACTTGTAGCATCAATGAGATTCCAATTTGTATAACTATAATTGGTATTATCAACTTCTATACATGCTAAATTAGGATTGTTAGTAGCATCAAAAAGTGTAAAATTAGTATTGTTTCCATTTGCTACATTTAAACTTGTTAATGAATTGATACTACATCTTAAAAAAGCAAGAGAAGTATTAAGAGATACATCTAAGTTCGTTAATTGATTATCCCTACATCTTAAATCTTCTAAAAGAGTATTTTGAGTTAAATTTAAACTTGACAATTGATTAAATGCGCACCAAACAGTAGTTAACTTTGTATTTTGAGTTATATCTATATCTTCCAATAGATTGGCATAACAATATAAGTGTGTTAATTCTACATTTTGAGTTAAATCGACACTTTCTAATTGATTGTTATGAAAATACAATTTTGTTAAGTTCACAAACGCTTCTATTCCTTTTAAATTAGCAATGCTTAAATTCCCAGCACTAATTGTTCCTGTAAAAGCGTATGCTTCGCTACATTGTATTTCTCCATCACCATTAACGTTTATTAATGGATTTCCTACTAAATAGGTTTTAAAATTTGCGTCTGGAATTCCAACAATACAAGCAAGACAATTGAGGCTAAAACTGACTAAATTATCAATATTTGTCCAAGTTGCAGTGCTATATCCTACATCATCTACATTAATACATGTTAAATTATTGATGCGAGCATCAAAGCCTTCGAAATTAAGCATATTTCCAGTTCCTACACTAAGACTTGTTAATTGGTTGTTAGAGCAATCTACATAATTCCAATTTACATTAGATATATCTAAACTAGTTAATAGATTATTTTGACACCAAAGTGTACTTATAGATGGAACATTGGCATTTAAACTAGTTAATAAATTATTGTGACATTTTAATGTTGTTAAACTATTACTTGTTACGTCTAAACTCGTGAGTTGATTGAAACTACAATCTACAAGAAACAATGCAGTATTATTAGAGACGTCTAGGCTTGTTAGTTGATTATTATCACAAATTAATTGAAATATAGAAGTAAAAGCCTCAATACCTGTAAGGTCTGAAATTCCTAAATTTGACACATAGATTCCATCTGTATAAGCAGTAGCTTCACTTACTTAAATTTGTGAATCGTTATTTGTATTAATAAAACTATTACCAACTAAATAGGCTTTAAAATTGGCGTCTGGAATGTTTACAATTTGAGCACTTCCAATATAATAGAATGCGAAAACAAAGATACTTATTACTGTTTTTTTCATAATAATTGTTTTTAATTTTTAACTATTCTTTTTCTCCCAAAATTCCCATTTTCTCCTTTTATTTTACAAAAATATACTCCTTGACTCAATCTTGAAATGTCAATCGATTCTTGATTTGAGTTTCCTACAACCAATTGTCCTAATTGATTGAATATCTCTATACTTTCAATTATAGTTGATAATGAGGATACATTTAATACATCAGAAGTTGGGTTTGGATAAATTAAAACATCTGACAGATTATATTCATCAACAGATAAACCACAGTTTTCACTAAAACTTGCAGTAGCATCTATAAAATTCCAATTTGCTGCACTCCATGCTGCATCATCAACTTGTACACAAGTTAGATTTGAATTGAGGTTACAATTGAAAATTGTAAAATTGGTGTTGTTTCCGTTACTTACATTTAAACTGGTCAATTGGTTATTGCGAGCCCATAAATACTTTAAATTAGTATGTAAACTTAAATCTAACGTTGTTAATTGATTATTCCCACAACTTAAGTCGGTTAATGCTAAATTTTGAGTTATATCTAAAGTTGTTAACTGGTTATCTTTACAAAACAAGTTTGTTAGTGCTGTATTTTGAGTTACATCTAAACTTGTTAATGGATTCTCAAAACAAAATAATACTTCTAATAATGTATTTTGGGTTACATTTAAACTTGTTAAAGAGTTAGTATTACAAATTAAACTGGTTAATCCGGTACCTTGTTGGGTAACATCTAAACTGATTAATTGATTGTCACTACAATTTAAATAAGTTAATGCTAAATTTTGAGTTACATCTAAACTTGTCAATTGATTGTCACCGCAAATCAACTCCTCTAATGCTGTATTTTGAGTTACATCTAAACTTGTTAATTGATTATTAAAACATCGTAAACTAGTTAATGCTGTATTTTGACTTATATCTAAACTTGTTAATTGATTACCAAAACATATTAACTCAGTTAAACTTACAAAATCTTTAATACCTGTTAGATTGGCAATATTTTTGTTGCTAACATTCAAAAAAACAATCGCATCAATAGCTGTTGTTGAAACAGAAGCATTTAAAGCGCCACTATCAAATCCTAAATCTATAAGTGCTTGTTCAAAATTAGCATCTGGAATATAAGTTAAACCGCAGTCTGCACTAAAATAAGACTGTGCGTCAATATCCGTCCAATTAGTAGTACTAAAAGATACATCATCTACCTCAATACAAGTTAAGTTTGGGTTATTTGTAGCTGTAAAAACACTCATATCTCCATTCGTTCCATTCTTTAAATTTAAGTATGCTAATTGATTAGAGTTACAGTATAATTCTTCTAGTAAAGGGTTTTGCGATACATCTAAACCTATTATATTATTATTATTAAAAGATAAAGTGGCTAATTGTGTATGTTGTGTAACATCTAAACTGGTAAGTTGGTTATCTGTAAATACCAAAGTATGCAATGCCATGTTTTGTGTTATATCTAAACTTGTCAAATAGTTTTGACTAAAATTTAAGATTCCCAAATTTATATTTTGTGAAATATCTAAACTTGTCAAATTATTTTCACTACATCGTAAATTGGTTAATGCTGTGTTTTGAGTAATATCTAAATTTGTCAAATTATTGTTAGTACAACGTAAAACGGTTAATGCCGTGTTTTGAGTAATATCAAAAGAAATGAGACTATTATCATTACAGTTTAGAATTTGTAAAGAATTAAAATCTTCAATACCTGTTAAATCTGAAATGCTTTTGTTTGAAACATCTAAATTTGTAATAAAGTCAATATTGTCTGTTGACACATGATCATCTAAAACACCAGAATCATAACCCAAATCTATAAGTGCTTGTTCAAAATTATCATCAGGAACATAGGTATATCCACAATCAATACTAAAATAAGACTGCGGATCAATATTTAACCAATTTGTTGTGCTATAAACTAAATTATCTACTTCTATACATGTTAGGTTTGGATTGTTTTCTACATCAAAATTACCACCTGCAAGATTAATATTGTTGCCGTTTTTTATATTTATAAATGTTAATTGATTATTTCTAGCCAAAAATTTATTTAAAATACCATTTTGAGATAAGTCTAAAGTTGTTATTTGATTACTATTACAATAAAGTTCTTGTAATAAAATATTATTCCTAAGATTTATACTAGTTAAATTATTACCTATACAACTTAAAGAATACAGTCCTGTAAAATCTTCTATCCCTGTTAAGTCATCAATTAATTTATTATTAACATTTAAAAGACCAACATTAATAATATTATTTGTTGGCACATAATTGTCTAAAGCGCCAAAGTCATATCCTAAATCAATAAGTGCTTGCTCAAAATTATCATCAGGAACATAAGTAAGTTGTCCAAAAAGAGTAATGCTACATAATAGCGATAAGGCAATTGTAATTTTTTTCATAATAGTATAGTTTTAATAGATTTATCAAACCTATCAAAATACACTTATGTAGAACGAACGTTTTTAGTGAACAGGCACTTATTTTTAGTGAACGGCTTTTATGACTGTAATTTTTTCTTAATTTTTTTTTTATGCAATTTACTTAAAGGAATAGTGATTGCGTTAATCAATACAGTATTAGATGTCAATGCACTTACTTTATTGATATTTACCACATAAGAGCGATGCACTCTTATAAAGTTCTCATTGTTTAAACTTTCTGAAACAAACTTTAATGTTTTGGGCACTAAAAACTTTTTACAAGAAGTATATATATAGCAATAGTTATCGTATGCTTTTAAATATAATATTTCTCCTTGATTTATTTTGTGTAGTTGATTATCGGCAGTAAAAGTTAAATAATTCTTTTCTTTTGGCGAGTAATTATTCCATGAGACTTCAATAGTACTACGCAACCCTGTTTCAGTAAATGGTTTTACAATATAGCCTAAAGGATTAGTATCCTTGACCCTATCTATCGTGCAAGCATCGGTTTGTGAAGTGAGATACATATATGGTATTCCAATAATATCTAATTGCATTGCCAAATCTACACCATTTTTTTTTCCTTCCAATTGAATATCGAGCAACACCAAATCAGGAGTAAGCATTGTTATATTTTTTAATGCTGTTTCATAATCTTCAGCATCACCACATACAGCATATCCTTGCTTTTTTAGTGCCGTCTCAATAGTCAAGGCTATAAGTGGCTCATCTTCAACAATAAAAACTTGTAATGGTTTCAATATATAAATGGTTAGTTAATTCAAATTTACGAAAGAATACTAAATTTTTTGATATTTAATATGGCTTTTGTTCCTTTTGATGGTTCTGAAATATAATTTAGACTTGCTTTTAATTTTTTTGACAAGGCTTTCATCAATGTAATACCAAATGAAGTGCTTTTTATTTCTCCTTCAAATCCTTTTCCGTTATCAATCACTTTTAAAACCAATTCGTTCTTTTCTTTAGCAAAAATCACGATGATTTTACTATTTTCATCAACTTCTTCAAAAGCATGTTTTAATGTATTTACAATTAATTCATTTAGAATAAGGCCAATAGGAGTGGTTGTTTCTATATCAAGAACCATAGGCTCAACTTTGAGTTCATATTGAATTTTTTCTTTTTTAAATTGATGACTTTCTATCACATCACGAACCAAATCACTAAAATAATCTTGCGTATTTATTCCCACAAGTTCGTCTTTATTATACAATCGTTGATGGATAAGTACCATTGAGCGAACTCTATTTTCAGCTTCTTTAATGGCAATTTTTGCTTCTTTATCATCTACATTTTCCGATTGCAAATACAACAAACTGGATACAATTTGAAAACTATTTTTCACACGATGATGTACTTCTTTAAGTAAAGTGTTTTTTTCATCAAGTGTTATTTCTAACATTCTTTTTTGTTTGTCTAATATGGTGTTTTTCTTTCTGTTTTTATATCCAAAAAAACCTAAAAGACCTGCAATTAAGATTCCTGCAAGCGCAATAAAAGAATATAGTTTTTTTTGTTGCTCATTTTTTTCACCTTCAACTTTTAATAATTTTAATTCTACATCTTTCTTTTCTACTTCATATTTCTGAAGTGCTTCAGTTAGGTTTTTATCTTTTTCGGTATTAAAAATAGAATCTTTAATCGCATTGTATTCATCAAACAAAAACAACCCTTTTTTATACTGATTATTGAGTTTGTAAGCATTTATAAGGTCAGGCATCATGTCATATCGTTCGTCAAAAAAATCAGAAGAATTATATTTTTTATATGCCTGTTTTAAATAACCTAAGCCTAATTTATTTTTTCCTTTTGCAATGTTTGATGTTCCCAAGCCTCGCAGTGTGGCTGCGTAACTATAGATATCTTTAATTGTATCAATTTGAGTAAGTATTTTTTTAAATGATTTTAATGACTTGTCAAAATCATTAAGATCGGTATAAGCATTCGCAAGGTTTATTGTCAACGGAATGATATATTGCTTTTTGCCAGTTGTTTCAATATCAGCAACTGCATTTTCCATGTATTCTTTTGCAGTTTGATATTCTCCTCTATTCTTGTATATATTTCCAATATTGTTCAATGCAATGGCACTACGCCTTAAATCTCCACGAGATTGACTAATAATTTGTGATTTTTTAAAATATTTAAGAGATAATGAATCGTTTCCACTATTTTCATAAGCTGCGCCAATACCATTTAAAACAGAACTATAACGCGAAGAATCTCTTTTTTCAAAATAATCTGCAGATTTTAAATAGCGATTGAGTGCATTTTCATAATTACTTTGTACTACATAAGAGTTTCCTAAATAAAAATTTGCAATGGCTGTATGAAATGAATCTTTTCTTTTTTTGGAAAATTCAAGATATTTAAAAGTAAATTTTTGAGATTCCTTTGGATTTGAATAATACGTTGCTCTTCGTAATTTATTATACGTTTCCATAATGATAGAATCGTTTGCAGAATTTTTGACAATAGTTTGAAGACTATCAACAAGAGTATTCTTTTGAGAAAAACTTGATAATGAAACAAGAAATAGGAGAATGAGTAATTTTATTTTCAATAGATAGTAGTTTGATAATTAATGCAAAATAAGGAATTTAATTGTTTTAAAAAAAAATCTGCCGAAGCAGAATCTTTCATTTATTTAAAATAGATTTAATAACTACTATTATTATTGGGAACTTCTACTCTAAACATCACTTAATTTTTAATTATTCTTTTTCTACCAAAATTCCCATTTTCTCCTTTTATTTCACAAAAATATATTCCTTGACTCAATCTTGAAATGTTAATTGAATCTTGATTCAAATTGCCTAAAACCAATTGTCCTAACTGATTGAATATCTCTATACTTTTTATAGCCGTTGATAATGAAGATACATTTAATACATCTGAAACTGGATTAGGAAAAACAGAAACATCGTTTAAAGTATATTCATTTACCGATAAACCACAACTTTCATTAAAACTTGCAGTAGCATCAATATTTGTCCAATTTGCTGTTGAGTATGGTTCATCATCTACTTGAATACAGGTTAAATTAGCATTGTTAAGTGCATTAAATCCACCATTAGACATATTAGCATTGTTGCCGTTTTTTACATTCAATGTTCCTAAATTATTGTTTTCGCAAAAAAATGAAGTTAAAGAAGTATTGGCACTTACATCTAAATCTGTAATAGAATTATTTTGACATCTAATATTAGTAAGCAAAGTATTGGTAGATATATCTAATGCAGTTAAACTATTGGAAAAACAATTTTTGAGTTA
>JAKITY010000043.1 GCA_021647835.1 Flavobacteriaceae bacterium
CCTCCTTTTCCTTTAGGAGTTGTACTTATTTTTTCTTCTAGTAAATCTCTAAAAATATCAAAATCAACTCCTAATTTTAGTTTCTCTAAAGGGTCTCCCAATTTACTAAGTTTGCTTAATCGAATATTTTGGTCAAAAAATCCGTAATCCCTATGTCTTTTAAATCGCTTCATAATACTTTAAATATACTCAATATCAGCGAAATATAAACGTGTTTTGAAGATTGTTAGTTTTTAGAGATGCCCATTAAGTAATCATAGATAAATTCAGCTAAAAAATAGTTGGATTTTTTTATGCCCTTCAACTACAAGTTTGTTTTTTGGCACAGAATTTGAAAACTATTAATCGTAACCATAAAATTTAGAATTATGAAAGCGATAAAATTACTTTTCGGAATATTGATAGCAGGAACACTATTTACATCATGTATTATAGAAGAAGATTTTTATGATGATGGCGTTCAACCAGTATCATTAGAAACTTTAATTACAGATTCTGATTTGTGGTATGTGGATTATCATCGTACAACAGGAACTGGTGATGTGCCGTTTGTTTCAAAAGCATTTACACTTTCTTTTATAAACGGAAGAATTTATGCAAACAATAACCTTGTAGATATAGGAGCTACTGGAAACGGTTACGGAATTCAAATAGGAAATTATAATACTTATAATGAAATTTTACAGATCAATCATGTCTTGGATGGATTATATGATTTTGATGTAATTCAAATATCAAAAGATGAAATCAAATTAAAAGATAGATATTCTAACGTTACCTATTATTTAGAAGGATACCAAAAGAATTCGTTTGACTACGATCAAATATTTTATGAAAATATTGAATATTTCTTACAAGAATATGTTGGTTGGGAAAAAACGTTTGCAAGTGCTACAGGAACCTTAAATGAGTTTGATAACGAAAATTACTTAGCATTTACACCAGAAAATATAATGACATTTTATTCTTCGGAAGATGACTTTGGCACAAATATTGATTTAGTTAATTGGGATTATGTAGGTGGATATGAAATTTTTGATGTAACAGGATATGAGAACCTTAAAATTTTAACATTAGATTATGATACTGGAGACAATGAAGAGTTTGAATTGATCGTTTTAAATGACGGTAAGATAGAGTTATATCATGTAAGTTCTGATACAACTTATGAATTTGAAGGAAAAGAATTCTTACAGTATTTAAAACAAAACGGAAAGAGCAAAGAGACTGTAAGTATTGAAGGAAGAAAGCGTACTAAAGTACAAAGAAAAACAAAAAATAGAGAAAAGCATTTAAAATAAAGTTTGGTTAGTTGATTTTTGGTTGGCTATGAAAATAGTCAATTGAATTAGAAACCGTCTTGAGAAATCAGGACGGTTTTGTTTTTATTAGACAGACACCTTACAAAACCTATGTAAATATAACGAAGTTTGTAACTATACAATGTAGTAGATTGGTTGGAATTTGTTTTGAAGTCATTTAAAGCGAGTTTAGTGGCTTGTTGTAGGTGCCCCTTCCTCTTTAATATCCTTCAACAATAGTTGTAACGAAGTATTTCCATTCCAATGATTTTCATCAATATTAAAAGCAGCATTAAAAGAAATTCCTTTTGAGATTAAATCATATTTATCTCCCAATCCAAAACCAATGGCGTTATAAGTTTTCTTATCCGCACCATTAATTATACTGAGTTTTAAATGACTTTTGTCTGATCCAACTTGTTTCCCATAACCATTATCTCGCAATCCACTTGTCATAAATGTTGGGCGCATATTTTGAGGACCAAAAGGAGCAAACTGTTTTAATATTCTAAAAAATTTTGGTGTAATATCACCTAATTCAATTTTAGAATTGATAGTAATTTCAGGAGTTCTTAATTCTTCAGGAAGCGTTTCTTTGACTACTTCTTCAAATTTCGCTTTGAATTTTTTATAATTCTCTGGTAATAATGTTAATCCTGCAGCATATTTATGACCACCAAATTGCTCAATAAACTCAGAACATTCTTCTAAGGCTTCATACACGTCAAACCCTTTTACAGAGCGTGCTGATGCTGCTAATTTATTACCACTTTTGGTAAATACAAGTGTTGGTTTGTAATGTTTTTCAATCAATCGAGAAGCCACAATACCAATAACACCTTTATGCCAAGTTTTATGATAAACAACCGTTGAAAAGTCTTGTTGTTCATTATTTTCTTCAATTTGTTTAAGCGCTTCATCCGTAATTTTTTTATCAAGTTCTTTTCTGTCTAAATTAAATTTTTCGATGGCAACTGCCATTTCTTGCGCCTTTTCAAAATCGGTTTCCATCATTAATTCTACCGCATGTAAACCATGTTTCATTCGTCCTGCAGCATTAATTCGAGGTGCAATTACAAAAACAACATCAGTAATTGTAAGTTCCTTTTTATGTAATTGATGTATAAATGGTTGAAATCCAATTCTTGGTTTTTTATTAATCACAATCAATCCAAAGTAAGCCAAAATTCTATTTTCTCCTGTCATTGGCACAATATCTGCCGCAATTGCTGTTGCTACCAAATCAAGATATGGCAGTAAATCATCCATTGTTTGATTTTTGTTTTCTGCTAATGCTTGTATCAGTTTAAAACCAACACCACAGCCACATAATTCATCATAAGGGTAATCACAATCTTGACGTTTTGGATCTAAAACTGCAATAGCACTTGGAATTTCTTTTCCAGGTCTGTGATGATCACAAATGATAAAATCTATTTTTTTTTCTGATGCGTAAGCGACTTTATCAATCGCTTTGATGCCGCAATCCAACGCAATAATTAATGAAAAATCATTGTCTTCAGCAAAATCTATCCCTTGATAAGAAATACCATAACCTTCATCATATCTATCTGGAATATAAGGTGCAACGTTTGGATAAAAACTTTTTAAATATGATGAAACCAACGCAACAGAAGTTGTTCCGTCAACATCATAATCGCCATAAACAAGTATATTTTCGTTGTTTTTGATAGCGTTTTCAATACGCTTAACGGCTTTGTCCATATCTTTCATCAAGTATGGATTGTGTAAGTCGTTTATATTTGGTCGAAAAAACTTTTTTGCTTCATCATAAGTCTCAATTCCTCGTTGTAATAACAATTTTGAAATCAAAGAATCAACATTCAATTCTTGAGATAATTTTGCAATTTTTTCTTTTTCTGGTTGTGGTTTATAAGTCCAACGCATTCGTCAAAAATAACCTAAATTTTTAGATTACGGTTATGCCTTGGCTTACATATTCATTAAAAATAGGGTTGTTAGGTTTAAAATCTGTTATAATAGTATCTATATCTCTTAGAGGAACTACTGAAAAGCGCTTCACATCCATAACTTTTGTACTAATGCACATAGCCACAACATAATCGGAGGCTTCAATCATACATTTTTTGATATGAGAAACCTCCCAATTTGGCTCGGTCATTCCTCTTTTTATATTGATTCCTCCAGTTCCCATAAAGCAAATATCAGCTCTAATTTTTGAAATCAAATTAACAACATCTATTCCAGTTGTAACTTGGGCGTCTTTATTTAATTTCCCACCTATAAAAATCACTTCTACGGATGGATGATAAGTTAGTTCTAAGGCAATAGGAAGACTATATGTAAAAACAGTTGCGTTGATGTTTTCAGGAATTATTTTGGCGAGTTCCAAATTTGTAGTACTACCACTCATAATAATTACTTGACCATCGTGAATTAATTTTACAGCCTTTTTAGCTATAATTTTTTTCTTATCAATATCAGCAATACTTCTTTCATCATAAGTTAGAATTTTACTTTCTATTGATAGCGCTCCTCCATGAACTTTATGGAGAAGTTTTTTTAATTCCAATTCCTTCAAGTCTCTTCTGACAGTATCTTCAGAGACAAACAACTCTTTACTTAAAACATTAGAAAGAACCTTTCTGTTTTTTTTTATTTTTTTTAAGATTACCTGATGTCTTTCTTGCTTTAACATATAAAAACTTTGCACAAGATTGCAAAAACAAAATGAAAAACGCAAAAAAAACCCATAAAAACGCATATAAGCGCATTATTTTTACTACTTTTACTGCATACTAATTCAAACTTTATTAATATGAGAGTAAAAATTACAATCCTTTTTCTTGTTTTATTTACAACTTCAATTGCATTTTCACAAACGACTATTAGTGGAAATGTAAAAGATAGTGATGGCAGTCCATTGCCAGGAGTAAACATTCAAGTAAAAGATTCGAACAGTGGGACATCAACCGATTTTGATGGGAATTATCAAATTTTTGCAAATCAAGGAGACATACTTGTCTTTTCATCTTTAGGTTATCACTCACAAGAAATTACAGTAGTTGATTCAACACAAGATGTAACTCTTGAAGAAGATGCCAATCAATTAGACGAAGTGGTAGTTACTGCTTTTGGTGTTAAAAGAGAAACTCGAGAGTTGGGCTATTCTGTAACACAAGTAAAAACGGAAGATTTAGAACTAGCAGGACAACCAAACGCAATTGCTGCTTTACAAGGTAGGGTTGCTGGTTTACAAATTACCCAAACTTCGGGTACATCTGGTGGTGGTGTTGATATTTTAATAAGGGGTCTTACTTCAATTAACCCGAATAGAAATAATCAACCTTTAATAATTGTTGATGGCTTAGCTTTAAACAATGATACTTTTTCAGGAGCAGATTTACTACCAAGTGCAGGTACAAACTCTCCAAGTAGTGCTGAGCAATTCTCTTTTACCAACAGAGGAGCAGATATAAATCCAGAAGATATAGAAAGTTTTAACATATTAAAAGGTGCAGCAGCAACTGCTTTATATGGGGTAAGAGCTTCAAACGGAGCTATAATTATTACTACTAAAAAAGGTGTAAGCGGAAAAGCTAAAATTAGTTTAACAACTTCGACCACCATTAGAAATATTGTAAAGACTCCGGAATTACAAAAAACATATCGTGAAGGATTTAGAGGTCTTCCAAGAACTTTATATACTCCTGATACAGATACTGGATTTACAAGACTTGGAGGAACTGTATTTTGGTCATGGGGTCCAAGATATACTGATGACTCTGCAACATTAAATGATGGAACTGTAGTGGATTTAACTAATGACAGTTATAATAGTCCTTATGATTTATTTCAAACAGGAATTAATACACAATTAAATTTTAGTATAAGCGGTGCGACAGATAAAATTGATTATTTCTTTTCTGTAGGTAGTAATAAAGAATCTGGAGTTTTACCAAACACCAATTACGACAAAAAAGTTTTTAGATTTAAAGCTGGATATAAAGTATCAGACAATTTTAATATTAATACATCTATTGCATATACAAATGCCGGAGGGAATAGAGCTAATGGTGGTGATAAATCTGTATTTAGTTCGTTAACTTATTGGTCTCCTACTTTTCCAATTAATGATTATCAAAATCCTGATGGTTCTCCACGTAATTATACAAATGGAATTGTTGATAACCCTCGTTATTTCTTAGAAAAAAGCCCTTTAATTGATAATGTAAATCGATGGGTCGGAAATGCAACTATGAATTGGTCGCCAAAAGATTGGATTAATATAACTTATGCGGCACAAGTTGACAATTATTCTGACCAACGTAATCGTTTTGTGGGTCCAGAATTAGATACTGGGAGTCAAGTAGGCGGATTTATTGTAGAACAAAATATTAATTTCTTAGGTTTAGAATCTAATCTGTTAGCTGCTTTATCAAAAGATTGGTCTGATGATTTTAGCACTACCCTAACCTTAGGAAATCAAATTTCTGATTCAAAACGTGATTATGCTTGGGTAAGAGGAGAAACATTAAATATTCCTGGTTTTAATAATTTAGCTAATACTATAAATAAATTTGCAGGAAAATCTGTAACACAAACAAGAAATGTAGGTGTTTTTGGTGAATTAAAATTAGACTATAAAAATAAATTATTTTTAACATTTACAGGTAGAAATGACTGGATATCGGTTTTAGATAAAGATAAAAGATCCTTCTTTTATCCTTCTGTAAGCTTAGCATATGATGTTCATGATTTATTTGACAAAGATGGTGACTTTTTTACCTTTGGGAAATTAAGAGCTTCTTGGGCTGAGGTTGGAAAAGGACCTCTTTTCGGTCAAATTGGACATCATTTTAGTCCTGACCCAAGTTTTCCATTTGGTGGGTCAGGTGGATTTAGATCTAATACTAGATTAGGAGATGATCTTATTCCCGAAAGAAATAGATCTATAGAGGTAGGTGCAGATTTACGTTTCTTTAAAAATAGGCTTCGTATGGATTATGCATATTATAGAACTAGAGTTAAAGCCCAAATATTTACTGTAGGAACTGCTTTTTCAACTGGTTTATCGGGTATTGTTAGAAACGCAGGAGATTTTGAATCTTTTGGTCATGAATTATTGATTAGTGGAGATATTATTAAAAATGATAATTTTAAATGGGAAACTATTTTAAATTGGTCAACAAATGAAGGTAAAGTATTATCATTGCCCGAAGATATTGAATCGTTAATCTTTGCTAACTCAGGTTTTGCTGGCGTAACTTCTGAAATTAGAGATGGTGATAAAATGGGTACTTTATATGGCTGGAAATGGCGTTACGAAAATGGACAGCGTTATATTGGAAGCGACGGTAAACCCCGTGTAGATTTTGATGCTGGCAGACAAATTGTTGGAAATGCTTTTCCTGATTTTGTTGCTTCTATAGTAAATAGTTTATCGTATAAAAATTTTAACTTTAATTTCTTATTAGAATGGAAAAAAGGTGGAGATCTTTATACTTCTGGAATTAGAAACTCTATTAGGAATGGTATCTTAGCAATTACAGAATTTAGAGATCAAACAACTGTTTTAGACGGTGTTATGGATGATGGTAATGGAGGATTTGTAACGAATACTCAAGAAGTTTTGATAGATCAAGATTATTATAGAAGTTCTACTCGTTACAATCGAGCTTCAGAGGTTATCGTACAAGATGCCTCTTGGGTAAAATTACGTAATATTGGTTTAACATATAACATTACTGGAACTATTTTAGAAAAATTACATATGGACAATTTTTCCATTTCTGCTAGTGCACAAAACCTTTTATTATGGACACCTTATGTAGGGTTTGATCCAGAAGGAAATCAGTATAGTGCAGGATCTAATGTCTATGGGTTTACCGGCTTAGGAACTCCTATAGCCGAGAGTTATACATTTGGAATTAATTTAGGATTTTAAAAATAGAAAATGATGAAAAAATTTATAATTAAAACAACACTTTTTACATTACTAGTAATAGGGGTTACAGCTTGTAGTGATGAATACTTTGATGTGAATACGCCTTCTGGATTCGTACAGCCTGAAGAATTAAGAATGAGTGATTTATTGGCTCCTATAATTTTTAGAACTATGGAAGGTCAACGTTCAGCAGAATTAACTTTTGGTAATTATGTGCAAAATTTTGTATTCCAAGAAGGAGGAGCTTCTGGTGAATCAGAAGTAGGTGGTCTTTGGTCAAATATTTATTTATATGCTTTACCAAACTTGAAAGTAATTAAAGAAAAAGCTGCAGAAGAGAATGCTCCCCATTATGCTGCTGTAGCTGATATATTGACAGCAATTAACATTGGTATAGCAACAGATACATGGGATAACATTCCATATTCTGAAGCTACTTTGGGTGCGGGAAATCTTTTCCCAGCATTTGATTCTCAAGAAGCAATTTATACAGATATTTTTGCCTTGTTAGATAATGCAATTGCAGCACTACAAGTTACAGATGATTCGGGGATATCCTTAGGAAGAGAAGATTTAATTTATGGAGGAGATCCAGATAATATAGATAAATGGTTGCGGGCTGCTTACACGTTAAAAGCGCGTTATCAATTACACTTGGTAAATAAAGGAATTACATCTCCTAACGATGTATTAACATCTATTGCCAATGGATTTACATCAAATGAAGATGATTTTCAAATGTTTTACGATGATCAAAACATAAATCCTTGGTATTCTAGTGAAATCTTAGCTAGAGCTACAGGTAACCCATCAAGAAATATAGCTAGTCAATTGGTAAGTTCTATGAATGGTGATTATTATCCGTTTGAAAGTGGTCTCTTATCCATTGACCCTAGATTACCGCGTTATGCTTCAAACGGAGGTGATCTTGAATGGAAAGGTTATGTTAGTGGTGGTGCTGGTTTAGCTCCTGATGGAACAAACGCAAATGCAATATTTGCAGAAGGCGGTTTTTATACCAGTATAGACTCTCCTTTATTACTAATCAGTTATGCAGAAGCTATGTTTATAAAAGCAGAGGCTTCCTTTTTGGCCAATGGAGGTACTACAACAAGTATTGGTTCTAACGCAGATGCATATATGGCATATATGGAAGGGATCAATGCAAGTATGAGTAAATATGGTGTTGATGGTACAGTTTATATGGCAGACACTTCTGTTGATGTTGGCGAAGCAGGATTAATGTTAAATCATATTATGAAAGAAAAATATATTCATAACTTTTTAAACACAGAAACATTTGTTGATTTAAGACGTTATGATTTCTCTGATGATGTTTTTAAAGGCTTAACCATACGTGAAGAAGAAAATTCTGAAAGTGATTATTCAGGTGAATGGTTTAGAAGAGCCAATTATCCTACCTCAGAATTAAATCGTAATAGGCTGAATGTAGAAGCAAATCAACAAACACCTGTTACCTCTGTTTGGTGGGATCAATAATTATTTGAATTGTTATTAATTTAAAATCCCTCAGCAAATTATTTTGTTGAGGGATTTTTAGTATCAAATTATTTTATATTAATTTAACTCCAACACCATTTAACTCACCATACTTCATAACACCATTATTTATGGTAACACCATTAGCAATATCTTTGCGCAATAATAACGCACCATCCATATCAACATAATCTAATAAAGGCAATAAGTGCGCTATTGCTGAAATTCCAACAGAAGATTCTGTCATACAGCCAACCATTGTTTTCATATTAAATCCTTTTGCTTGTTTAAGCATTCTTTTTGCTGATGTTAATCCGCCACATTTTACCAATTTTATATTTACACCATGAAAATGGTTGTAACATTTTTCAACATCACTCTCAATTTGACAACTTTCATCAGCAATAATAGGTAAAACAGAATTTTTAAAAACCTTTTTGTGTGCATTCCAATCATCAGCTTTTAAAGGTTGCTCAATAAATTCAACACCTAATTTTTTAAATTCTATGGCGTTTTTTAAGGTTTCATCAACTGTCCAACCACAATTAGCATCTACCCTAAAAATAGCAGTAGAGTGTTTACGAAGTTCTGTTATAATTTTAATATCCTCTTTTGTACCTAATTTTATTTTATAAATTGGCCAAGGCACTTCCTTCATTTTCTCTAGCATTTTCTCTACAGTATCAATGCCAATTGTATAATTTGTTATCGGATTATGAGAAATGTCAAGATTCCATAATTCATATAGTTTCTTACCTTTTTTTTGCGCAAATAAATCATTAAAAGCCAAGTCTAAAGCGCATAAAGAAAACATATTATCCGATAATAGACTATACATTTTCGCCCAAAACACTTCTGGAGTTTTATTACTAGAAGACTCAATAATTGATTGATGTTTAGTAATATCAACTATCATTTTATCAATCGTAATTCCATAATATGAATTTTCAGACGCTTCTCCATAGCCAGAAAACCCATCATCTTTTAATTCCACAATCAATGTAGGTTTTGTGCTAAACGATTGTCTTGAAATAGTGAAAGTATGTTTTAATTCTAATTTATATGGATGTAAGATTACTTGCACAATAATAAAGTTTTTTACTGTTCTATATATTCAATTTCAACAGTAACATCAGTAAACTTACGAAACATTTCCATAACACCACAATATCTTTCTACTGATAAACCTACTGCTTTTTGAATTTTGTCCTTTTTAAAGTCTTTTCCAAAAAATCGATAGGTAACTACCACATTTTTATAAATTTTTGGATGTTCATCCGTTAAATCTGCAGTAACATCAATTTTAAACTCGTCAACTTCTGCACGCATTTTTTTTAATAAAGATATAATGTCTAAACCGCCACAACCAGCCAAAGCACTTAGCATTAATGCTTTTGGTCGCAAACCTCTATTATCACTTTCATCTTGAGGAGCATCAATCATTAAGGAACCACTTTCATGATTCGATTCAAATAACATATTGTCTTCCCAAGTTAATTCTACTTTTGTCATATTTGTATGTATTAAGTTTCAAATTTAAGCATTTTATGTGTCGTTTTTTTGTAATATTGTTTATAAATTAAAACAATATGCCACTAGTCCAGCCTTTATCTGCAGATGCAAATCCAGAAGTAAAAAAACTTGCCGAATTTTTTAATGAAACACTCGGTTTTTGCCCAAATTCTGTTTTAACAATGCAAATTCGTCCAGAAATTGCACGTTCATTTATCAACATGAATATGGCAGTTATGGAAAATCATGGAAAAGTAACTTCTG
This sequence comes from Flavobacteriaceae bacterium, assembly GCA_021647835.1. GTDB lineage: Bacteria > Bacteroidota > Bacteroidia > Flavobacteriales > Flavobacteriaceae > Urechidicola. The sequence goes on from JAKITY010000043.1 coordinate 10,507, forward strand.
CTTTAAAGCGGATGATTGCTTGGGTTTCGAGTAACGCTACAGGATGCCGCTATTGTCAAGCGCATGCAATTCGTGCTGCTGAGCGTTATGAAGCAGAACAAGAGCAGTTAGATAATATTTGGGAATATAGAACACATCCTGCATTTTCCAATGCTGAACGTGCTGCATTAGATTTTTCGTTAGCAGCATCTATGATTCCTAATGCAGTAGATGAAAACATCAAAAAAGAATTGTATAAATATTGGGACGAAGGTGAAATTGTAGAAATGTTAGGCGTAGTCTCTCTCTTCGGATATTTAAATAGATGGAATGATTCTATGGGAACATCCATTGAAGATGGTGCTGTAGAAAGTGGCAAAAAGTATTTAGGAAAACATGGCTGGAACAAAGGGAAACATCAATAAATGAAAATATTAGGGCAATTTGTAGATATAGAAAACAAAGGGGGTTTTTCTGCGGAAGTTATTGTAGAAAACGGTAAAATTTTATCCATAAATAAGAAAGAACACAATGTAAAAAATTACATTCTCCCAGGATTTGTAGATGCACATATTCACATAGAAAGTTCGATGTTAGTACCTTCAGAATTTGCTCGTTTGGCAGTCTTACATGGTACAGTTGCAACGATTTCTGATCCACACGAAATCGCAAATGTACTTGGTAAACAAGGCGTTTATTATATGATAGAAAACGGTAAAAAAGTACCGTTAAAGTTTCATTTTGGAGCGCCATCGTGTGTTCCTGCAACGAGTTTTGAAACAGCAGGAGCAGTTATTGATTCTGAAGATATTAAAGAATTATTAGCCAATGATGATATCAATTATTTGGCAGAAATGATGAATTACCCAGGAGTTTTGTTTGATGATGATGAGGTTTTAAAGAAAATTGCTTGGGCAAAACATTTTAACAAACCTGTTGATGGTCATGCTCCAGGGTTGAGAGGAAAAGATGCAAAGAAATATATTTCTGTAGGAATTTCTACAGATCACGAGTGTTTTTCTTATGATGAAGCCAAAGAAAAATTGTCTTACGGAATGAAAATTCTCATCCGTGAAGGAAGTGCCGCCAAAAACTTTGAAGCCTTAATAAATTTACTGCCAAAACATTATGAGAATATGATGTTTTGCTCGGACGATAAACATCCAGACGATTTAATAGTTGGTCATATAAACCAATTGTGTGCACGTGCAATTGCCAAAGGAATTGATGTTTTTAAAGTGCTGCAATCGGCTTGTATAAATCCTGTAAAGCACTATAATATGAATGTTGGGTTGTTAAATATTGGTGATGATGCTGATTTTATTGTGGTAGAAGATTTGAATGATTTTAAAGTACTACAAACTTATATAAATGGTGAGTTGGTTGCGGAAAACGGACAATCTTTTGTGAAGTCTGTTCCGTTTGAAAAACCTAATAATTTTAATGTTTCGCTTAAAAGCGTAGAAGATTTTAAAGTAACTGCAACAAGTGGAAATGTTAGAGTTATTGAGGCATTAGATGGCGAATTAATTACGAATGAAATTCACGCATCAGCAGTTATAAAAGATGGTAATTTAACTTCGGATATTGAAAATGACATTCTGAAAATGACGGTTGTAAATCGTTATCAAGATGCACAGCCATCTATTGCGTTTATCAAAAATTTTGGATTGAAAAAAGGAGCCATTGCAAGTTCTGTAGCACATGATTGCCATAATATTGTAGTTGTTGGAACTTCGGATGAAGAGATTTGTAATGCTGTGAATTTGATTATCAAAAATAAAGGTGGAGTTTGTGCTGTAAATGGCGAAAAACAGAAAAATTTAGCACTTCCTGTCGCTGGAATTATGAGTGATAAAAATGGTTGGGAAACTGGAAAAGCATACCAAGAAATTGATGCAATGGCAAAAGAATTGGGTTGTACACTTCGTGCACCTTTCATGAGCCTCTCATTCATGGCTCTACTTGTTATTCCTGATTTAAAACTCTCGGATAAAGGGTTGTTTAGCGGTAATAAATTTGAATTTGTTGATTTGCAACTATAGTTCTAAAATATTAAACTAAGGGAGTAGGAGTAATTTTAAATATTTTTTTTCGCTTGAATACATACATTCAACCTCAAACATAATGTGATTTGATGAATTGTAAAAACTGAGAAAAGAAACATTTGAGAAAGTCAACAAAAAATCCTTGTTATTTATAACATCTATAACCTTTAATTCCTCTTCGCCATAATAGTTTGAATAACTATAAAAAAGGGTTTCATTTATAAATATTGGATTACTTGGAAGTGTATAAAGTTTATTTGTTTTAACATTAACGACAGTACAACTCCAACTCTCATAAAACTCTTCATTAATAATAAAATAATCTTTAAACATCCCCTTTATTGAATAATTTGAAAATGTTTTATCTGGGATATTATTATTAACAAAATATTTACTTTCACCATCAAACTTTACCTTTAAAATATTTCCATCTTCTTTAAAAAATATTTTGGGATATTTTGTTATTAATATTTTTTCAATTGAATCACTATTTTTAAACAATACAATTTCATTAGAGTTTTCATTTTTATATCTTTCATAATCAGTTTTTGACAATTCATTTAATGAAATATTCATTTTTGAATCACTCTTAATTGTAGGTAGCAAATTACAAACAATGTCATTTTCTTTAGCATTTTGACTAATCGCGATAAAACAACTCATATATATTAAATAAACTATTCTTTTCATAATTTTCTACTTCTTCCCGCCAACAATAATAACAATCTCTCCTTTTGGCGGTTTGTTGGTATAATATGCCAATACTTCAGTGGCAGTTCCTCTAAGGGTTTCTTCGAATAATTTTGTTAATTCTCTAGATACAGAAACGGCTCTATCTTCACCAAAATAGTCAACAAAATGCCCTAAGGTTTTTATCAATTTATGAGGAGATTCATAAAAAATCATTGTGCGAGTTTCTTCGGCTAATAATTTCAAACGTGTTTGTCGTCCTTTTTTTACAGGAAGGAACCCTTCAAAAATAAACTTATCATTTGGAAATCCACTATTTACAAGTGCTGGAACAAACGCCGTTGCTCCAGGAAGACACTCAACATCAACGTCATTTTCTATACATGCTCTTGTGAGTAAAAATCCAGGATCGGAGATTGCAGGCGTTCCAGCATCTGAAATTAAAGCAATGGTTTCGCCATTTTTTATGCGTTGTACAGTTCTATCTATCATTTTATGTTCGTTGTGCGCATGATGTGATTGCATGTGTGTAGAAATCTCAAAATGTTTTAATAACTTCCCTGAAGTTCGTGTGTCTTCAGCAAGAATTAAATCAACTTCTTTAAGCACTTTAACAGCTCTAAAAGTCATATCTTCAAGGTTTCCAATAGGTGTAGGGACTAAATATAATTTACTCATAAGGTTCTAATAAAAAACAAAGATAAAACTAAATTACATCAATCTTTTAAATCCTAAGTATTATGATTAAATTTGCAACTTAATTTTTAAGATAAATTATGTATAGAAGTCATACAAACGGCGAATTGAGATTATCGCATATAAATGAAGAAGTTACACTTTCGGGTTGGGTACAAAAAGTACGTGATAAAGGTTTTATGGTTTGGGTAGATTTGCGTGATAGATACGGAATTACACAATTAATTTTTGATGAAGAGCGCACGCCAAAAGAAATGATGGAAAAAGCAACCTCTTTAGGACGTGAATTTGTAATTCAAGTAAAAGGAACTGTAATTGAACGTCAGTCTAAAAATAAAAATATTGAAACAGGAAATATTGAAATTTTGGTTTCAGAATTAACGGTTTTAAACACCTCTTTAACGCCTCCTTTTACGATTGAAGATAATACAGATGGTGGAGAAGACATCCGAATGAAATATCGCTATTTGGACATTCGTAGAAACCCTGTAAAAAACAACTTGATGTTCCGTCATAAAGTAACGATGGAAGTTCGTAAGTATTTATCTGACGGAGGATTTATTGAAGTAGAAACACCGTATTTAATCAAATCTACACCCGAAGGAGCAAGAGATTTTGTAGTGCCTTCTCGTATGAATGAAGGGCAGTTTTATGCCTTGCCACAATCTCCGCAAACATTTAAGCAATTGTTGATGGTTGGCGGAATGGATAAGTATTTTCAGATAGTAAAGTGTTTTAGAGATGAAGATTTACGTGCCGACAGACAGCCAGAATTTACACAAATAGACTGTGAAATGGCGTTTATTGAGCAAGAAGATATTTTGACTGTGTTTGAAGGATTAACACGTTATTTATTAAAAGAAATTAAAGGCGTTGAAGTAGCAAAATTTCCAAGAATGCAGTATGACGATGCTATGAAATTGTATGGAAATGACAAGCCAGACATTCGTTTTGGAATGGAGTTTGGCGAGTTAAATGAACTCGCCAAACACAAAGATTTCAAAATATTTAATGATGCCGAATTGGTGGTAGGAATTGCTGTTCCAAACGGCGCTTCATACACAAGAAAAGAAATAGATAAATTGATAGATTGGGTGCGCAGACCACAAGTTGGAGCATTGGGAATGATTTATGTAAAATGCAATGAAGACGGCAGTTTTAAATCGTCTGTAGATAAATTTTACACTCAAGAAGATTTAGCAAAATGGGCTGAAAAAACAGGTGCAAAAGTAGGAGATTTAATCTGTGTGCTTTCTGGAGAAACCAATAAAGTTCGAGCGCAATTGAGTGCTTTGCGTATGGAATTGGCAGAACGCTTGGGATTAAGAGATCCAAATGTATTTGCACCATTATGGGTTGTCGATTTCCCTTTATTAGAATTAGACGAAGAAACAGGACATTATCATGCAATGCACCATCCGTTTACATCGCCAAAACCTGGACAATTAGAATTACTAGACACAAAACCTGGAGAAGTAAAGGCAAATGCCTATGATTTGGTTTTAAATGGAAATGAAATTGGCGGCGGTTCTATTAGAATTCACGATAAAAAAACACAAGCAATTATGCTAAAACATCTTGGTTTTTCTGATGAAGAAGCAACGGCACAATTTGGCTTTTTAATGGACGCTTTTGAATATGGTGCGCCTCCACACGGCGGAATTGCATTTGGATTGGATAGATTGGTTGCTATTCTTGGCGGACAAGAAACCATTCGAGATTTTATTGCCTTTCCTAAAAATAATTCAGGACGCGATGTAATGATTGACGCTCCTGCAGCAATTGATGCGGAACAATTGGAAGAATTGGGTTTGAAACTTGATTTGAAAGGGTAAGAAAATTAGTTGTTACGAAACTTGATTTTTTTGTACTTTAGCCATAATGAATAAAAAACGAATTTTAAAGATATTTTTATATGTAATAGGTATTCTTGCATTATTGATAATTGGCATTCTAATATTTGGATACCTATATATTAATACTAAATCTTCTATTAATAAAGAAAAATACCCTCATTACGTTGGTTATATAGATCAAGAAAACGCATTATTAAACAATGTTTATGAATTGTGCGGAAAAGGATTAATTCACAAAACACATCATGGTGCTCCAGATGACGCGTTTGAAGTCAGTAAGAAGAGGTTTAGAGAAACTATTTTATCAGAATATAAAAACGAAAACTATACAGACTCTGGTTATTTAAATTTTAGGTTTTTAGTTAACTGTGAAGGAAATGCAGGATGGTTTGAAATCATTGAAATGAATTTAGATTTGGAAGAAATAAACTTAAGTGATGCGATGGTTAATGAGTTATTAATCCTAACATCTAATTCAAAGCATTGGAAAATTCTCAAACACAATAAAGTTTCAAAAAATTATTATATGTACATTTCATACCGAATAGAAAATGGGAGAATTGTTGAAATACTGCCTTAGTTTTATAGTTTTAGTGCAATTTTTTTCTTGTAATAAGGGTATTGATGCAACGAGCTTAAATGCTGAAGAACGAAGAGAATTGGCAATAAAAACATATAAAGATGCTATCTTTTTTCCTCAAGGATCATCAAGAAGTTTAAGTGGAATTGATAAAGCTACTCAAATTGACCCAACTTACAAACAAGCCGTTTATGAACTTTCCGTAGCGTATTTAAAACGAGGAATGCCTCACAAATGGAAACCACAATACGACAAGGCAGTTTTGTTAGATTCTGTAACACGAATCCCTTGGAGAGGCTATTTATATCTTTGGTTTTATAGAGATTACAAAAAAGCAATTACTGATTTTGATATGTCTGATGTGCTAACTCCAAATTTTACCGATAGACCTCAAGGTCAAAGTGTACACTATTGGAGAGGAATAGCTTATTTGGGATTGAATGACACTAAAAGTTCGATTGCATATTTTGATAAATATATTGTCGAAGAAACAAAAGAAGCAGGCGAAGATTGGGTTGAACTAACCGCATTTTTATATAGAGGAATTGCTTATTATGAAAGTGGAAATCATGAAAAAGCATTAGAAAATTTCGAGAAACTGTTAAAATATTCCGAAAATTTATATGCAGACGGAAAATATTACAAAGCATTGATTTACAAAAAACAAGGGAAAAGTTTAGAGGCCAAAAAGTTAGTAAATGCTGCAATAGAAGACTTTAATAACGGTTATTACAACAACAGACCTTATGTTGAAACGCTACGTGAAATTTATTTAGAAGACTTACAAAATTTAAAAGATCAGTTAAAATAAGTTCCTATGAAATACCTAATAACACTCTTAGCAATCGCCTCTTTCGGAAGTATTATTTTCGGCTATTTTACCGAAAGTGAATATGCCCAAAAAGGTATAGGATTGTGCGTTTCAGGTTTGTGTTTAGTAGTTATTCCACTATTTTCTTATTACAGATGGAAAGATAGGGATGTAAAAGATTATATGCTTACCCAAGAAAATTTAGATAAGATGCGAGAACGTGGGAAAAATTAAAACTTGAGGAGCTAATTTAACACTTCAAGTTGGAGAAGAAATAGATATAAGCCTCTGTGTAATAACTGACAACTCACAACCGAAAACAGATAACAATACTCTTTATTCCCTAAAAAAATCATAAATTAGCAGTTCATTTTTTTAAAGCAAAAAATCTTGGTAAAAGTAAAAAAAGTTACTCCATTAATGAAGCAATACAATGCAAGTAAGGCGAAATATCCTGATGCAATGTTGCTTTTTAGAGTAGGCGATTTTTACGAAACTTTTGGCGAAGACGCTGTAAAATGCTCTAAAATTGTAGGTATTGTACTCACCAAAAGAGGTGCAGGAAGCGAAACTGAAACTGCTTTGGCAGGTTTTCCGTACCATTCTTTAAACACCTATTTGCCAAAACTGGTAAAAGCAGGATGTAGAGTTGCTATTTGCGATCAATTGGAA
>JAKITY010000044.1 GCA_021647835.1 Flavobacteriaceae bacterium
ATTGGAGCATTTGTGTATATTGGCAATAATGTAAAAATAGGAAACGATGTTAAAATCTATCCAAATTCGTATATTGGGAACGATGTTGTAATTGATGATAACACAGTCATTTTTTCAGGAGTGAATATTTATTATGAAACTCAAATTGGAAAAAACTGTATGATTAATTCTGGTTGTGTGATTGGTGCTGATGGTTTTGGATTTGTACCAAACGAAAAAGGAATTTATAAAAGAATACCACAAATAGGTAATGTAATTATTGAGGATAATGTCAACCTTGGATCTTGTACAACAATTGATAGAGCAACTTTAGGATCAACAATTATACGGAAAGGCGTAAAGTTAGATAACCAAATTCAAATTGCACATAATGTTGAAATCGGTAAAAATACAGTTATTGCTTCACAGACAGGAATTGCAGGTTCTACGAAAATTGGAGAAAGTTGTCAAATAGGAGGACAAGTAGGATTTGCAGGACATTTAATTATCGGAAATAACGTTAAGATTCAAGGGCAATCTGGAGTTTCACGTAATTTTAAGGATGGCGAAGTAATTCAAGGAACGTACGCCTTTAATTATAGTGATTGGAATAAATCACATATTCATTTTAAGAATTTGCCACAATTAGCGACTGCAATATATAAATTGGAGAAAGAATTAAAAGCATTAAAAAATGATTAAAAATCAAAGAACAATAAAAAACGAAGTTACACTTTCGGGAGTAGGATTACACACAGGAAATGATGTGAATATGACTTTTAAACCTGCACCTGTGAATCACGGATATGCCTTTGTTAGGGTAGATTTAGAAGGTTCGCCTGTCATAGAGGCAAATGCAAATTTTGTTATAAGTACACAACGAGGAACAAACCTTGAAAAAAGAGGCGTTCAAATCAACACTTCAGAACATGTTTTGGCAGCAGTCTATGCATTAGAAATAGATAATATTATTATTGAAATAAATGCTCCAGAGCCTCCAATTATGGATGGTTCCTCAAAATTTTTTATTGAAGCACTTGAAGAAGCAGGAATAGAAGAACAGGATGCAGAGCGAGAAGAGTATATAGTAAAAGAGATTATTACATATAAAGATGAAGCAACGGGAAGTGAGATAATTTTAATGCCAGCAGACGAGTATCAAGTTACAACAATAGTAGATTTTGCCACGAAAGTTTTAGGAACACAAAACGCTTCTTTAACCTCATTATCAGAATTTAAAGAAGAAATAGCAGCAGCAAGAACATTTAGTTTTTTACATGAAATAGAAATGTTGCTTGATAACGATTTGATAAAAGGAGGAGATTTAAACAATGCAATAGTATATGTAGATAAAGAGATTTCACCTGAAACAGCCGAAAAGTTAAAAAAAGTATTTAATAGAAACGAAATTTCTGTAAACGCGAATGGAATTTTAAACAATCTTACTTTACGATGGACAAATGAAGCTGCTCGTCATAAATTGCTAGATGTTATTGGTGATTTAGCATTGGTAGGAACTCGAATTAGAGGAAAAATAATTGCAAATAAACCAGGACACATGGTCAATACAGCGTTTGCAAAGAAATTAGCAAAGATTATTAAAACTGAGAAGCGAAATAAAGTTCCACATTTTGATTTAAGCCTACCGCCATTAATGGATATCTATAAGATTATGGAAGTATTGCCTCACAGGCCTCCATTTTTATTGATTGATAGAATTTTAGAGTTATCTGACAAGCACGTTGTTGGAATGAAAAATGTAACAATGAATGAAGATTTTTTTGTTGGGCATTTTCCTGGTGCTCCAGTAATGCCAGGAGTTTTACAAGTAGAAGCGATGGCACAATGTGGAGGAGTTTTAGTATTGAGTACAGTTCCAGATCCAGAGAATTATTTGACATATTTTATGAAAATGGATAAAGTTAAATTTAAACAAAAAGTTTTGCCTGGAGACACGCTTATTTTTAGTTGCGAATTGATAACTCCAATAAGACGTGGAATATGCCACATGCAAGCTTATGCTTATGCAAATAATAAATTAGTTGCCGAAGCACAATTAATGGCACAAATAGCAAAAAAATAACACTATGAATCAACCATTAGCATACATACATCCTCAAGCAAAAATTGCCCGAAATGTAGTTGTAGAGCCATTTACAACTATACACCATAATGTAAAAATAGGTTCTGGAACTTGGATTGGATCTAACGTTACTATTATGGAAGGCGCAAGAATTGGTAAAAATTGCCGTATTTTTCCTGGAGCAGTAATTTCTGCAATTCCACAAGATTTAAAATTTGAAGGAGAAGATTCTTTAACTATTATAGGGAATGATGTAACAATCAGAGAATGTGTTACCATTAATAGAGGTACAAATGCCTCTGGAAAAACAATCATTGGAGATAATTGTTTGTTGATGGCAACATCTCATATTGCACATGACTGTGCAATTGGAGAAAGCTCTATTATAGTAAATGGCGTTGCACTTGCAGGTCATGTGATTATAGGAAAGCATAGCATAATTGGAGGTTTGTCGGCAATTCATCAATTTATACAAATTGGCGATTATGCTATGGTTTCTGGAGGCTCGTTGGTAAGAAAGGATGTTCCGCCGTATGCCAAAGCAGCAAAAGAACCTTTGTCTTATGTTGGAATTAATTCAATCGGATTGAGAAGAAAAGGTTTTTCTACAGAAAAAATTAGAGAAATTCAAAATATATTTAGAGTGTTATACCAAAAAAATTACAATACATCTCAAGCGCTTGGAATTTTGGAGGCAGAGTTTGAAGCAACAACAGAAAGAGATAATATCATTCAATTTATAAGAAACTCTCAAAGAGGTATAATGAAAGGTTATACAGGAAATTAATAATAAAAAAAGCAAACAATAATCAATGGCTACAACATCAGATATTAGAAACGGATTGTGTATAAAATTTAACAACGATATATATAAAGTAATAGAATTTTTACACGTAAAACCAGGAAAAGGACCTGCATTTGTAAGAACAAAACTAAAAAGCGTAACCAACGGAAAAGTGGTAGATAATACATTTCCTGCAGGAAGGAAATTAGAGGATGTACGTGTTGAAACACACAAGTTTCAATATTTATATGCAGATGGAGATACATTTCACTTTATGAATACACAAGATTACGATCAAATAACACTTGAAAAAAGTGTTTTAGATGCTCCAGATTTATTAAAAGAAGGAGAAATAGTAACAGTGATTATTAACTCTGAAGATAATATGCCACTTTCGGTAGAAATGCCTATGAGTGTAATTCTTGAAGTAACACACACAGAACCTGGAATTAAAGGAAACACTGCAACAAACGCTACAAAACCAGCAACAGTTGAAACGGGAGCAAGAATTAATGTTCCGTTATTTATCAATGAAGGAGATAAAATTAAGATTACAACAGAAAAAGGTCAGTACCAAGAAAGAGTAAAAGAGTAATGAAATTTCACTCAAAGCAAACATTAAAGAGAATAGCACAAATCATCAATTCTGAATATATCGGAAATGATGATTTTCCTGTTTTTGGGATGAATGAAATTCATGTTGTAGAAAAAGGAGATATTGTTTTTGTAGATTATCCAAAGTATTATACTAAAGCATTAGAATCAGCAGCAACGATAGTGCTTATCAATAAGAAAGTAGATTGTCCAAAAGGAAAAGCCCTTTTAATTTCTGATGATCCATTTCGTGATTTTAATAAACTCACAAATCACTTTAACTCATTTGTAGGATCAAATAAATCTATTTCTGATAGCGCAAAAATTGGAAGAAATACTATTATCCAACCAAATACTTTTATAGGTAATAATGTAAAAATAGGTAAAAATTGTTTGGTTCATTCAAATGTATCAATTTATGATGATACGATTATTGGAGACAATGTAACTATTCATTCAGGTACAGTTTTAGGAGCAGATGCATTCTATTATAAAAACCGTTCAGAAGGATTTGATAAACTTATTTCTGGAGGTAAAGTAGTCCTTCAAGATAATGTAGATATAGGCTCAAATTGTACAATTGATAGAGGAGTTTCAGGAGAAACAACTATTGGAGAAGGAACAAAAATTGATAATTTAGTTCAAATAGGTCACGATACAATTATCGGGAAGAAATGCTTGATAGCATCACAAGTAGGAATTGCAGGCTGTGTGATTATTGAAGATGAAGTTACACTTTGGGGACAAGTAGGAGTGAGAAGCGATATAACTATTGGTAAAGGAGCAGTAATTTTGGGGCAAACAGGTGTTACAAAGTCAGTTTTTGGAGGTAAAGTGTATGCTGGAAATCCGATACAAGAAGCTCGTGAACAATTAAAATCATTGGCAACTTTAAAAAGATTGACAAAAAAATAAAATTAATAAACCAATCAAGATGCAAAAAATTGTAAATTTGCATTAGTATAAAAATTCAATAAATAAACATAATATAGATGAGCGTTCTCGTAAATAAAGATTCAAAGATTATAGTACAAGGTTTTACAGGAAGTGAAGGAACATTTCACGCTTCACAAATGATAGAATACGGTACAAACGTAGTTGGAGGCGTTACTCCGGGAAAAGGAGGGCAAACACACTTAGACCGTCCAGTTTTTAATACAGTTGCAGATGCAGTTAAAAAAGCAGAAGCAGATGTTTCTATTATTTTTGTTCCACCAGCATTTGCTGCTGATGCAATTATGGAAGCAGCAGACGCAGGAATTAAGGTAATCATTTGTATTACGGAAGGAATTCCAGTTGCAGATATGGTAAAGGTTAAAAGTTATATTGACACTAAAGATTGTAGATTGGTTGGACCTAACTGTCCAGGAGTTATCACTCCAGATGAAGCAAAAGTTGGTATTATGCCAGGATTTATCTTCAAAAAAGGAAAAGTTGGTATCGTTTCAAAGTCAGGAACGTTAACTTATGAAGCTGCTGATCAAGTTGTAAAACAAGGTTACGGAATTACAACAGCAATTGGTATTGGAGGAGATCCAATCATCGGAACCACAACCAAAGAGGCAGTAGAATTATTGATGAATGATCCTGAAACGGAAGCTATTGTAATGATTGGTGAAATTGGAGGTCAATTAGAAGCTGATGCTGCAAAATGGATTAAAGCAACAGGAAATAAAAAACCAGTTATTGGATTTATTGCAGGACAAACAGCACCAAAAGGAAGAACGATGGGACATGCTGGAGCAATCGTTGGAGGGGATGATGATACTGCACAAGCAAAAATGAGAATATTGCGAGAAAATGGAATTCATGTTGTTGAATCTCCTGCTAAAATTGGAGAGATGGTTGCGAAAGTGTTAAAGTAATCATAATAAAAAGTTAAAAGTATTGTTAAAAGTCTGTTCTTAAGTATATTTGAACAGATTTTTTTTATAAAACCAGAAAACTAAAAACCAAAATAATGAAGATGAAATCAAACTATTTAATTGCTCTATTTGCAATATTATTGCTTGTAAGTTGTAAAAATTCTGAAAAGAGTTACACAGCAACTTCGCACACAGATGCAAATGGCTATAATTATGAAACTGTAGAAAACGATCCAACAGGATTACGTTTATACACATTAGAAAATGGGTTGAAAGTATATTTAAGTAAAAATACTGACGAGCCAAAAATTCAAACATATATTGCTGTAAGAGCAGGATCAAACTACGACCCAAAAGAATCAACAGGTTTGGCGCACTATTTAGAACATATGGTTTTTAAAGGTACCAGTAAATTTGGAACATCAAATTGGGAAACGGAGAAGAAGTATTTGGCTCAAATTTCTGATTTGTTTGAAAAACAACGCAACGAATCAGATGAAAGCAAGAAAAAAGAAATTTATAAAGAAATTGATAGAGTTTCTTTAGAAGCTTCAAAATCTGCAATTGCCAACGAATATGATAAAATGGTTGGCTCGTTAGGAGCAGCAAGAACAAATGCACACACTTCTGTTGAAGAAACGGTCTATCATAATAAAATACCAGCAAACGAATTAAACAAATGGTTAACTGTTGAATCAGAGCGATTTGGTGAATTGGTTTTACGTTTATTTCATACAGAATTAGAAGTTGTTTATGAAGAGTTTAATAGAAGTCAAGATAGTGATGGTCGTAAAAGATATGCTGCTATGTTAGATGGGCTATTCCCAAATCATCCTTATGGTCAGCAAACAACAATTGGAATTTCTGAGCATTTGAAGAATCCATCAATGGTAGATATTCATAACTATTTTGATAAATATTATGTACCAAATAATATGGCAATGGTATTGGTTGGAGATATTGATTTTGATGCAACTATTGAAAATGTGAATAACACTTTTGGAAAATTAGAAAGAAAAGAAGTTGCGCATCCAACATTACCAAAGGAAGAGCCTATTACATCACCAATTATTAAAGAAGTCTTTGGACCAAATGCAGAATCGATGACTATAGCATATAGATCTCAAGGAATGGGAACTAAAGAAGAAAAATTATTGACAATGGTTGATATGATTCTTGCAAATGGTAATGCTGGGTTAATTGATTTGAATATCAATCAAAAACAAACAATGCAACGAGGAACTTGTTATCCAAGGTTTTTAAATGATTATGGTATGCATACACTTGATGGCACACCAAAAGCAGGACAAACATTAGATGAGGTTAAGGATTTGTTATTGGCTGAAATAGAAAACTTAAAAACTGGAAATTTTGATGAATGGCTATTAGATGCTGTAATTAATGATTTAAAATTAAGTCAAACAAGACAATTTGAAGGAAGTACAGCATTAGCAAGTGCTTATTATAAGGCGTTTATCCACAGACAAAATTGGAATGATAGAGTTGCCTTTTTAGATGATTTAAGAAAAATTACAAAACAAGAAATTGTAGATTTTGCAAATGGTTTTTATGGTGATAATTATGTAGTTACATATAAACGTCAAGGAAAAGATGATAAAATTGCTAAAGTTGAAAATCCAGGAATTACTCCAGTAGCTCTAAATAGAACTCAAAAATCTGAGTTTTTACAAGAATTTGAGAAGATAGAATCTGGAGAAATCAAACCTTTATTTATTGATTATAAAGAGAAAATTAAAACATCAAAACTTGATAGTGGAATTGAAGTTTCATATATAGACAATGAAAATAATGACTTATTCAATTTGAATATCATTTTTGATATGGGAAAAGATCATGATAAAAAATTAGCATTTGCTGTTGGTTATTTAGATTATTTAGGAACTGATAAGTTATCGCCAGAAGAATTGAAGAAAGAGTTTTATAAATTAGGGATTAATTACGGTGTAAATACAGGAGCAACACGTTCATATGTTTATGTTTCTGGGATTAAAGATAATTTAAATAAAGGTTTGGCTTTACTCGAAGATTTATTGTCAAATGCAGTTGCAAACCAAGACACTTATGATAAATACGTTGCTAAAATCTTAAAAGGACGTACAGATGGTAAGGTTCAAAAAGGAAATATCCTTTGGAATGGTTTATTCAATTATGCAAAATATGGAGAAAACTCAAGGTTAAGAAATATTTACAATGCTGATGAATTGGCAAAAATGAATCCATCGGAATTGGTTGAAATCGTAAAAGGTTTGAAAAACTATAAGCAGCGTATATTCTATTACGGAAAAGACTTAGCAGCGGCAAAAACAGCATTAAATGAATTGCACATAGTTCCATCAGAATTAAAAGAGTATCCAACACCAGTAAAATATACTGAATTGGAAACAGGAGGAAAAGTAAACTTTGTAGATTTTGATATGGTACAATCAGAAATGATATTTGTAGCTAAGAAAGATGTTTTTGATGCTGATAAATTGGCGCAATCAAGAGTATTTAACTCTTATTTCGGTAGCGGATTATCTTCAATAGTATTCCAAGAAATTAGAGAATCTAAATCATTGGCATACTCTGCATTTTCTGCATTTTCTAACGCTCGTAAAAAAGGAGATTCAGACTATGTTTTTGCTTATATTGGCACACAAGCCAATAAATTGCCAGAAGCCGTTGATGCAATGTTAGATTTGATGAATAATATGCCAGAAGCACAACAACAATTTGAAGCTGCAAAATCGGCAACGTTAAAGAAAATTGCTGCACAGCGCATCAATAAATCTAATGTTTTTTGGACGTATGAAAGTTTGAAAGATAGAGGAATTGAGAATGACAATAGAGAAGCAATCTACAAGGCAGTTCAAAAAATGACAATGAAAGATTTGGCAACTTTCTTTGCAGATAATATCAAAGGAGGAAATTACACTTCGCTTGTTATTGGTAATAAAAAAGATATGGATATGAAGGCATTAGAGAAGTTAGGAGAAGTAACAGAATTTGATGTTGATTATCTATTTAATTATAAGAGTACAGAAGTAAAACAATAAACAAATTGTTTATATATTTAAAAAACCCGCTAATTAGCGGGTTTTTTGATTTACTTGGCAAGATATTTTGTAAATTTGAATAACTTATAAAATTGAATGAAAAAAAGTTTTTCCTTACTATTATATTTAATTTTTCAAATCACTTTTCTTGCTGCCCAAGAGCAAAACCAAGAAATTAAAGAACTTGAACAAACAGCGGATTCGTTATTTTATGATTTATCTACAAAATATTCTGACAAAATACACAAGCAAACGTTAAGCATCAGAAAAGAAATTCTAACAAAATATTCTGATATATCTACTTCTGATTATAAAATGGCACTTGCTAAAATGTATGCTTCTAAAAGTGCTTTACTTGGTTATAATTCTAAATATGATTCTGCTATTTATTACTCTAAAAAAGCACTAGAAGTATCGAAAAAACTAAAAAAGAGAGATTTGTTTTTTGATGGTCATGTAAGCATGCAATTATATGGACAAGTTGCTTATAATGGTGATTGGAAAACTTCTTTAAAAATATGCGAGGAAACACTGCAAATATTTAAAGATACTTTGGTAGAGAATCATGAGTTAATTGCAGGTGTTCAATTTGATATTGGTTTTGTGGCAGGTGCTTTAGGTGATTATTCAACACGCCTTAAAAAATATGAACTTTCAAAAGATATTTACACTTCAAGTAAAGGTGAAAATAACCATGACGTAGCGCTAAAATACTATCATCTTGCAGGTTTATACGGTAGTATGGGGTATTCTAAAAAAGAATTAGCCTATTACAAAAAGGCAATGACGATTTGGGAAACTATAAATTATGAAGACACTAGTTATTTGAAAATAGCATATGGATCATTAACTGTTTGGTATAAAGGCTATGGTGACATAAAAAAAGCAGAACTATATACTAAAAAAAATAGTGAATTACTAAAATCTAAAAATTATTTTAATGAAACCTTTAAGGGTAGATGGCAAGTTGGAATATGGGATTCCAAAGCGAGTAATTACATGATGAAAAATGATTTGAAAAAAGCACTTTTCTATAATAGTAAATCATTAAATTATCTTACTAATTTAGACATAAATGACAAGCGAAATAATCCAAATAACGTAAAATCAATCAAAAATTGGGTTAAAGGCGGAATACTGTTAACATTAAGAAGGAAAGCGTCATACCTACAAAAAAAACATCCAGAGAAAGCAAAGGAAATATATATAGATATTATTAAACGTAAAAAGATAGTAGATTTTAATACAGTTCCAGAAAGTATAAATCTTTCCAACTATTATATTAAGAATAAAAAATACAGTAAGGCTAAAGGAATACTGATTGATGAATTTTCTGACACAATAAACAGAAAAACCAATTATCAAATTATTCAATTATATGCAGTTCAAGCAACGATTTATAATAAGTTAGATAGTTTCATTAAAATGGATCAAAAGTATCGTCAAGTATTTAAAAGAATACAGAAAGACACAGTGCTAGACATAAAATTAAATGAATTAAAACATAAAGATTGTAAACCCTTTGGAGATAGTAAATTTATAAAACTACTATTAAAAACAAGTGATGATTATACTATTGCTTTTGAGAAAACGGGTAATAAAGAATATTTAAAAATCGCACACAATCTAAATATTTTAGTTTCTGATGTTTTCTCAGAAAACTATACTTCATTAAATTATAATAATAAAACGTATCTTAAAGCAACTCAAGTTAATGAGAAACTGCTTAAAACAACTTTAGTATTTAATGATAAAGCCATTTCTAATAAATCACTTCAAAAAATAGAAGAATCGAGTTCTAAACAAAGTTGGGTAAAGTTCTTAAATAGTAACCAAAGAAAACATTTGAATATTCCTGAAACTGTTTTAGAAAAAGAAGAGGGTTTAAAAAAAGAAATACTATTTTATAAAAAAACACTTTTCTTATCTAATGAAAATAGCGAAGAGAAAAAGAATCTTTGGAAAGAAAAATTATTAGAATTAGAGCAAGAATTAGATTCTCTAAACAATTGGTACAAAAACAACTACGCATCATATTTCAATCAAACTCAAAAAGAATTTGATATTATTGAAGTTAAGAAAAGACTATCTGACAATCAAAAAATAATAAAATATATTTTTACAGAGGAAAACCTTTACGCATTTGCAATCACAAACTCAGCAACAAACCTCATCAAAATAGGAAACAGAAAAACCATTGAAGAAAACATAAAACCACTTATTAAATCACTTACCAATTCGAATGCTACAAATTTCAAAACAGAGGCATCTAAAATTTATAAGTTGTTATTTCTTTCAAAAATTATAGGTAATAAACAAAGTGAACTCATTTTTATTTTAGATGATGTACTTCATTACTTACCCCTGGAAATTCTAAAAAATAAGAACGAAAAATATTTGATTGAAACACATGCTGTAAGTTATGCTCCATCATTATTACTGTGGAATGAACAACTGCAAGTTAAAAAGGCTACAAACAACAAAATTGGTGTTTTTGCACCAAACTACAATGCAAAAACATCAAACAACTTGCTTGGAGCATCAAATGAAGCACAACAAATCTCTAAACTTTTTAGTACTGATACTTTTTTAGGAAATAATGCAAGCAAACAAAATTTTATCAAAAATTCAAAAAATTATAATATGCTGCATTTAGCAATGCACTCTAATATAAATAATGAAAATTCTGAATTTTCTAATCTCGAATTTTCGAGTAATGATAAAGATAATAAACTATATATTTCCGAATTATACAATATGTCTTTTAATGCAGATTTAGCCGTGCTAAGTGCCTGTAATACTGCAGTTGGAAATCTGAAAAAAGGAGAAGGGCTTACCACTGTTTCTAAAGCGTTTACCTATGCAGGTGTGCCAAGTACAGTTACAAGTTTGTGGAAAGTTCCTGATAAAGAAACACAGCAAATTATGATTTTTTTTTATAAATATTTAAAAGATGGAAAACCTAAAAATATAGCACTGCAACAAGCAAAATTAGATTATTTAAATTCTGTTGATGATGAGTTATTAAAACATCCATATTATTGGGCAGGATTTGTGGTTTCTGGTAATATATCTGAAATTAACAACACCAATAACACTAAATTTGTTTGGTTTCTATTAGGTGGAGTTCTATTTGTAGTAATTGCAGCTAAATTTTATAAAAAAAAGCGATTAACCGCTGCTTAAATGAAAAGTTGTTAAGTAACTAAATGTCTGGTCGAGTGCAGTCGAGACCTCTTTTATATAGTTCTCGTATTATTAGTTCTCGACTGCGCTCGAACTGACAATTAAATAGATTCAATCTAGCTTTTCTAATAGTTTTTTTACAGTCGATTTTTTAAAAGTATTATTTTGATTATTCGCCAATATTTCCAATTGCTTCTTCGCATTTTCTACATCATCAGCCTTTAAATAAGCCATTGCTAAATACCAACTATTTTTTGCTTTCCAATCGCCTTTTAAGTTCGTGTTTTGCTTGAAAATAACAATTGCCTCTTCTGTTTTGTCTAATTGCAACAACACATTTGCCTTATAAAATTTAGTGATTTCACTATCATTCTCATCAAGCATTTTATTAAACAGAATCAATGCCTTGTCATAATCTTTGGTTTCATAAGCAGTAAAAGCAGTTGTCTCTAGCGTATCATCCATTTCACCTCTCACAATTGGCTTGATAACATTTCTATATGGCTCAAAATTTTGCGCATATAATTCTTGTGAACTTACTGATGCTTCAGAATTTAAAAACCATAAACTTGAAAAACCAACAAGTAAAACAATAGATGCTGCAACCAACCATTTTTTATAGTTTGTTGTAGATTTACTGTTTTCTAATGACTGTAAATGCGTTTTTAAAGTAGCATATTCTTCTTTGGCAATCACTTTTTGTAACGATTGCTGAAAAGTAACTTCCTTGGCAAACTCAACATCTGATTCTAATAAAGCATCAAATGCTTTCTTATCTTTATCAGAAAGTGAATTGTTTAGGGACTGTGTGATTAATGTTTTTGTATTCATTTCTATATTTTTGAGATATACTCTCTTAATTGTTTTAAACAACGTGATTTTTGACTTTTTACAACATCTTTACTATTATAATTAGAATGTTCAACAATCTCATCTAATGTAAAACCTCTATAATAAAACAAGGTCAACACCTCTTTACATTTATCGCCAAGATTTTCAAAAGCCTTTTTCACTTTCTTATCTTGAGTATTTAATTCTTCCTTAAATAATGGTTTACTATAAGTTTCCTTATCAAAAAACATATTATCATCAACCAAGTGCAAACGCTTTCTTTTTTTCAATATATCGTAAATCATATACTTACCAATACCAAAAAGATAAGTTCGCAATTCACCTCTACCATCTATTTTTCCTCGTATTGCATTATCTCTCAAAGCCAAGATAGCATCTTGATACACATCAATAATATCATCATTTGAGATATTATATTTTCTGGCAAAAAACATAAAAGAATCTTTGTTGGTTACATACACCTTCTCCAATGCTTTTACATTTCCTTGTTTAATGAGTTCTACTAAGTTGTCTTCTACCATATTAGTGTATGATACTTTTTAGGGTAAACATATTTTATGTAAAAATAAAAAAATAGTTAGCATAGTGTTTACTTTTTCGTAAAAGTTGTACAAATAAAAACTGAACGTTAAAACATATTAGAAAAAGTATATCAATTCGAGTGATTTTTATGTAGTAGAGCTAATGAAAATTGTATCGAGAATAGTACTTTTTTAAAATAAGTTTTCGATATAAAATTTTTATCAAAATTTCACTCAAACTGACAGAAACGTACAAATAACAAACTACTACACTATGAAACTACTTAAAATTGCCCTTTTTGCAAGTATATTTTTACTTGCTACAACTACTACACACGCCCAATTTTGGAAAAAACTTGGAAAAAAAATTGAAAAAGCAACAGAAGAAACGGTAAATCGTAAAGTAGAAGATAAAGCTGCAGAAAAAACAGATCAAGCAATGGATAGCCTTTTTAATGCTGATAAAAAGATCAAAAGAAAAAGGAGGAATAAAAAGAAAAAGAGAGGAAAGCAAGAAACGGTTAATAATACAGAGGAAGACTCTACAGATAATGAAGATTATAATGACCAAGTAGATGATGTAAGTGCTGAAAACCTAAAACCTTGGTCTAATTATAATTTTGTTCCAGGAGATAAAATTATTTTTCAAGATGATTTGATGAACGAAGAAAATGGTGAGTTTCCTTCTCGATGGGATTTGATAAGTGGCTCTGCCGATAATGCTATTTTAAATGGAGAACAAATAATTAATATGGAAAAAGGTACAATTATTACGCCTTTAATGGACAAAACAAGTTACCTGCCCGAAGTTTTTACCATAGAGTTTGACGCCTATTTTTATAGCGAAAAAGGATTTGGTTCAGAATGGCAATATTATGACATTCGTTTTTCTCCTACAGCAGCTAAAAACTATAAGCCAGAAGGATCTGAAGATAATTTTTATCCTTTACTTCTTTATCGAGATGCTGCAAGTTTAAAAGGAAAAATTAATGGCATTCCAAAAGATTTTAAGGGTGCAGAAAAAGTATTGGATGTACAGCCAGTTTGGCGCCATTTTGCAATTTCGTTTAACAAACGGTCTTTAAAAGTATTTGTAGATCAGCATAGAATTTTAAACATCCCTAATATGGGCAAAGGCTTTAAACCACAGCAATTTTCTATATATGCGCATAGCTACTATAAAGATGGCTATGTAAGAGCTATAAAAAATATACGAGTAGCCGAAGGCGGAAAAAAACTATACGACCAAGTTATGGCAGAAGGACGATTTGTAACTAGAGGAATTCTTTTTGATATAAACAGAGCAACACTTAAACCAGAATCAATGGGAGTCATTAATACCGTTGCAAAAATGATGCAACAACATTCAGAACTCAGTTTTACGATTGAAGGACATACAGATAGTGATGGTGATGAGGCTTCTAATTTAGAATTATCTGCCCAAAGAGCACTCGCAGTAAAAAATGCATTAATTGAATTTGGTATTGATCAAAACAGATTACAAACCGAAGGTAAAGGAGAAAGCGTACCTGTTTCAGACAACACAACACCTGAAGGAAAGGCGAATAACAGACGTGTAGAGTTTGTAACTATAACCGAATAAATAATCATGCGATTTATTAAAAACATACGAATAATATTTTGGCTACTTACATGTACTGCATTCAGTTTTAGTTCTTGTTCTGAAGAAAAAAAAGAAAAAGAATATGTAGATATCATGAAAAGCGAAGCCTTATCAGATAAAGCATTAGGTAAAAGTTGGGACTTAATGAAACAGGGACAGCAATTAGTTAATGAGGGGGAAAGCATAGATGATATAGTGAAAACATTTCCTGAAGGTACTATTTTTCAAACCAATAGTAATTCTATTATGTTTTTTATTGAAGGGAGCATTCCTATGGTTATTGAGTTTGATAAAAACAATATAACTAAAGGAGGTGGCAACTATAAAGGCAAACCTTTACAGGTACAAATTTCACCTCCATTAAGTTTGAATACTAATTTTTCATCAACAACTTATTTTAATAAAATCGAAGAGTTAGTTGATGTAGTAGCGAGTGAAAAAAATGATGATGAGCGGCAAAAAAAGAAAGCTTTAATACTTGCCCCATATAATGCAACCGATTTTAAAAATAGAGATGATGCTGACATCGCTTTTAAATATTTAAAAAAGAACCGAAATTATAAAGATCATATTGTTTTTCTTAAAAATGAATTAACAATGAAAGACTTTTTGGATTTTGAAAAATATGATTTAGTGCATCTCTCTACTCACGGTAAGGTTTTTTGTAATCCAGAAAAATACATAAAAGAAGGGAAAGTAGAAATAATATCTGGAGGCGATAGTAATTTTTGCAAGACTATCATTAGTACTAATATTAAACACGGAATTAAATTCGAAGGAAATGTTCAACAACTTAAAAATAAAATTTTAGAAAAATATGGTAATAATTTAGACGGTTTAATTTCTTTTAATACTAAAACAATATATTTAAAAGGTTCGTTTTTTGGTGAAATATATCAAGATTTAGATGACAAAATTTGGATTTTTAGTTCCTGTGAAACAGGAATACGAAGTGAATTAAGTGAATCTATGAAGAGAATACACACAAATGGACATTTTTTCACATGGTTATATTCTGTTAGGGTTTCAGATTCTTATAGAGCATTTAATAAATTTTATGAAAAATTAATTAACAATGGTTTAGATGCGCAAAAATCATTTAAAAAAATCCCTTCTAATTTACGAGAAGGACTAAAATCAAGTTTGCCAAATAGTACAATTAAAATTGATACAGAACTACTCCATCTCCAAACTGGCGATCCAAGACACGGCATAGAAATAATAGACATGCTAAACCCTGAAAATAAAAGCCTCGTTCAAGAAGGTGATTTTTATCCATTAGCTGGCGATTTTGATGATGGTAAAGACGAAGCCTTAACTCTAAAAGTAAAACTCATTGGATATACCAAAGCCGAGTTTTTAGAAAAACAAATGAGCATTAGTTTAGAAGTAGATGAGGTGTCAGTATTAAATAAGAAACCTTTTTTACCAGATGTTAAGGATGATAATATTACCGTAGAACTTCTTGAAGACCATGAATTTGGTGTCATTGTAACGATAAAGGATATCGCAATAAAAGATGTTGGGACAAAGAAAAAGTTAACTCTAAAAGCATTATTGCACCTAAATAATGAAAACTACTCTATACATAAAGAACAAGTGTCAATTGTGGCTAATGGAATCATAGCAACTATGAAAAGTAGTGGAGCAGTAATGAAATATATATACGATGATAAGACCAAAGCGGTAAAGGTAAATGCAATGGGCAATCTAATGTATTATGATAACGAAGGTTATACCTATATGAAAACGCCATTTCATGGATGGCAAAAAATGAATGCTTCAGAATTAACAACAGGTTTTATTCAAGGTAAGAATGAGGCACAAAGTTGGGGACTTGATATTCCAATGCCGTCAAACACAGAGTTAAATGAAATTGCAAAAGCGAATACAAAATTACCTGCATTTATAGATTTTGCTATCAATTGGAGAGCCAAATCTTTTGAAAGTAGTAAAGAATTTAATAAAACAACAATTAAATACGACTCTAAAGAAGATTGCAGCAAGTTTATAGGGCCAAAAGGAATGACTGTCATTTTTAGTCCTTCAGGTAAATTGTTAGAATTCAGTTTTGGTAATAAGTTCAAGTTGGAATATGAATACGGAAACTATAATGTAACACTTCCAAAAGCAACAAAAATGGATTTTATGGCATGCATGCAACACAATCATTAAAAAAATAAGTGAACAATAAAACCAAAACCATGAAAAAAACACTACTAACACTACTCACAGTATTAATAGCACTCACAGCAATTGCCCAACAACAAGGCGTAAACTACAAGGCATTGATAAAAGATGCGAGTGGTAATGTGCTTGTAAATACATCAATAAGAATACAATTTAGTATTCAATATGAAACACAAGGTTTTATTGTCGAGTATGCTGAAAATCATGTTGTAGATACAGATATAAATGGTATTGTTATAGTAAATATTGGCGATGGAACTCAAACCTCAGAAGATGACTCGTTTTTAGAATTGCGATGGGATACTATAGACTATTACCTCAATGTGCAAGTAGATATAACTGGAGGCACAAATTATGTAGATTTAGGTACCACTCAATTTATGGCAGTACCGTATGCAAAACATGCTGAAACAGCAGCAAATTATATAGATAACCCTTGGAGAACTTCAGGAACAGATAGGGCTTACACTACCTTACATAAAGTAGGAGTTAAAGAACCTAATCCCGAAGAAGTCCTTGATGTAAACGGTAGAATTAAAGTAGCAGATGATTTGGGTAATCCTACACCAACAAGTGCAGGAGTTATACGTTGGAATGAAACAACGGCAGACTTTGAAGGTTATAACGGCAGTGCGTGGGTTTCACTTACAAAAAATGATACTACTGGCGGTTGGGGAAGCAGCAGTGTAACTGAAAACCAAGTAAGTGTAGCATTTGACGCAGCAGCAGGTGATAACTTTGGTTATAGTGTTTCTATCTCTGGCGATACTGCCATTATAGGCGCTATATATGATAATGTCAATAACTCTGGTTCGGCGTATATTTTTGTTAGGTCAGGAGGCGTATGGATACAACAAGCCAAACTCACAGCTTCTGACGGAGAAGGAAGTGATAGATTCGGAATTAGTGTATCCATCTCTGGTGATACTGCCATTGTTGGTGCTATTAATCTCTATGGCTTCACCTCTGATTCGGCGTATATTTTTGTTAGGTCAGGAGGCGTATGGACACAACAAGCCATACTCACAGTTTCTGACGGAGTA
>JAKITY010000045.1 GCA_021647835.1 Flavobacteriaceae bacterium
ATTTCTCCAGCTTTACGCATACATTCTTCGGTTAATGCATAATCTTTTTTCTCGAAACGTGCTTTATTAACCCAAAGTTCACGATCTACAAATTCTTTTACAGAATCTTTCATCATTAGTTGATCTTCATTAAAATCTTCGGGAATAAAAATATCTTCACAGTCTATTTCTTTTACTAGAAATTGTCCACCTCTTAATAGTTCTTTGTTGTCGCTCATTTTTTTTTTTTTAAAGATTAAAGAATCAAGACTATAAGAATCAAGACTTACCATAAGAATTTATGAAAGTCTATCCTGAAACCTTGAAATCATTTTTTGTAATTGTATTATTTTATCTTCTAATAGTTTGAAACTTTCTTCTGAAATGTAATTTATGTTTCTTGCTACCACTAACTGTGTTTTCCATTCAAAAGCAGAACCTAAACTATCTTCTATATATTTCAGAAAATGCTTATCCGTACTTTTGCTTGAACCTTCAGCTATATTTGAAGGTATTGATAAAGCACATCTATTCATTTGACTAATTAAACCATATCTTTCATACTTAGGAAATGTTAACGTCAGTTTATAGCTTTCGGTAACAAGTTTTATTTCTTCTATCCAAATATTTAATTTTTTAAAGTTAAGCCTAGCCATAGCCCTATTTTTTTAGTCTTGATTCTTGGGTCTAATAGTCTATTTTGTCTTATTTGAGAAACTCATAAACTCCAGCAGCACCTTTTCCTGTACCCACACACATAGTAACTACACCATATTTGTTTTTACGTCTTCGCATTTCATTAAATAGTTGAACTGATAATTTTGCTCCTGTACAACCTAATGGATGTCCCATAGCAATGGCTCCACCATTTACATTAACAATATCACTATCAATACCTAATTCATTAATTACTGCGATAGATTGTGATGCAAATGCTTCGTTTAATTCAAATAAATCAATATCTTTTATGGTTAATCCTGCTCTTTTTAGTGCTTTTGGTACTGCAGCTACAGGGCCAATACCCATAATATTTGGTGGTACACCGGCAGGAGCAAAGGATACCATTCTCGCAATTGGTTCTATATTTAATTCCTTTACCATATCTTCACTCATTACCATTACAAAAGCAGCACCATCACTCATTTGTGAGGAGTTACCAGCAGTTACACTTCCGCCAGCAGCAAAAACAGAACGTAACCTTGCTAATGCCTCTTTACTTGTACCTCTTCGTGGGCCTTCATCTTGTGAAACGGTATAGGTTTTTGTTTGTTTTTTACCATTACCGTCTAAAAATATTTGCTCTACATCTATAGGAACGATATCATCTTTAAAAGTACCATTATCTAATGCTTTTAATGCTTTTATATGAGAATTGTAAGAAAATTCATCCTGTGCTTCACGAGATACTTTATATTTTTGTGCTACAGCTTCGGCAGTTAAACCCATTCCCCAATAATAATCTTCATGTCCATTTTTAGCGGCTTCATAATTCGGTACTGCACGGTATCCTCCCATAGGAATATAACTCATGCTTTCTACACCACCTGCAATGATACACTCGCCCATACCACTTTGAATTTTTGCTACGGCAATACTGATGGTTTCTAGTCCTGATGCACAATAACGATTTACAGTTACACCTGGAACGTCATCAATTTTTAATCCCATTAAAGAGATTAATCTTCCAATGTTAAGTCCTTGTTCTGCTTCTGGCATGGCATTACCTACAATAACATCGTCAATACGTGTTTTGTCAAATTCTGGTAAATTTTTTAATAAGTGTTCAATTGTTTCAGCTGCCAATTCATCTGGACGCTTAAAGCGGAATACACCTCTTGGTGCTTTTCCTACTGCTGTTCTGTAACCTTGTACTATATATGCTTCCATATTTTTATGTTTTATTGACTTTAGACTAATTTTTTCTACAAATTATAATTTTTATTTAAAAGAAGAGATTATTTTTTGAATGTCGTTAATATTTTTTTCTAATTGATTAAATTTTTCTTGAGTAATATATTTTAGACCATTTGCAATGATAATTTGTGTTTTACCATTTCGTCTTGTGTCTATTAGTCTAAAGTCTATTGTCTTAATTACGTAATGGTTTACCAGTTTTCAACGTGTGCTGAATTCTCTCTAAAGTTTTCCGCTCAGTAAATAAACTCATAATTGCTTCACGTTCTAAATCTAATAAATATTGCTCTGAAACATCAGTAGGTTCAGATAAATCTCCACCTGCCATAATATATCCTAATTTATTGGCTATTTTTCTATCATGTTCAGAAGCGTATCGTCCTTGCATTAAGCTATCGGTTCCAACCATAAACATACCTAAAGCTTGTTGCCCTAAAACTCTCACTTTTTGTGGAGCGGGTTGTGTATAGCCATCTTCTAACATTTGAATAGCATGACGTTTTGCTGTGGCTATTTGTAATTTTTCATTAACAACAACCAAATCTTTATTGTGTAAGTAATATCCCATATCAAAAGCTTCATAAGCAGAAGTTGCTACTTTTGCCATAGCTATATTGATAAAGGCATCACGTAAACGATTTAATTTCACGTCGTCTTTAACCCAAAGGTCAGAAACTCTTTTGGTAACTTCTTTAGTTCCACATCCTGCAGGAATAATTCCTACTCCAAATTCTACTAAACCTGTATAAGTTTCTGTTGCAGCAATTACTTTATCTACGTGCATTCCCATTTCACATGCACCTCCAAAGGTCATACCTCTTGGAGTCATTAGCGTAGGAATAGAAGAGTAGCGTAAACGCATTACAGTATCTTGAAAATATTTAACTCCATAAGTCAATTCATCATAGTCTTGCTCAACGGCCATCATAAGAGCCATTGCAAGATTTGCACCAACAGAGAAGTTGGCTGCTTGATTTCCTAAGATAACTGCTTCGTATTCTTGTTCTGCCAAATCAATCCCTTTATTGATTGCTTGTAAAACGCCTCCACCAAGTGTGTTCATTTTAGAACGGAATTCTACATTTAAAACACCATCACCTAAATGTTGGATAGATGCATCTGCATTTGACCAAACTTGTTTTACTTCGCGAATATTATCTAAAATGATAAATGCATCTTGTCCTGGAATTTTTACATATTTTTTAGAAGGAATATCATAATAGTATTGTGTACCTTCTTTTACTTTATAGAAACTTTCGTTACCATCTTTTAACATGTCAGTTACCCAAGAAGCAACTTCGTGACCTTCTGCTTTCATAAGTTCGGTTGCTTTTGCAACGCCAACGGCATCCCAAATTTGAAATGGTCCGTGTTGCCAACCAAAACCTGCTCTTAATCCGTCATCAATGCGATACAATTCATCCGATATTTCTGGAATTCTATTTTGAACATACGCAAATAATGAAGTAAATGATTTGCGATAAAATTCACCGGCTTTATCTTTTCCGTTGATTAATATTGGAAAACGATCTGTAACATTATCAATAGTTTTTGTTAATCCTAACGTTGCAAATCGTACTTTTTCTTGTTTTTTATATTCTAACGTATTTAAATCTAAAGATAAAATTTCTTTTTTACCTTCGGCATTTTTAGTTCTTTTATAAAAACCTTGTCTTGTTTTAGATCCTAACCATTTATTTTCCATCATTTTGTTTACAAAATCAGGGATTTCAAATAAATGTTTCATTTCGTCTTTTGGGCAATTGTCTTTTACACCGTTTGCGGTATGTACTAAAGTATCTAAACCTACAACATCAATAGTTCTGAAGGTTGCTGATTTTGGACGACCAATTACTGGTCCAGATAATTTATCAACTTCTTCAACAGTTAATCCCATTTCTTTAACTATATGGAATAAACTCATGATACCAAAAATACCAATTCTATTACCAATAAATGCAGGAGTATCTTTTGCTAAAACTGATGTTTTTCCAAGAAATTTCTCTCCATACATCATTAAGAAATCTGTAACTTCTTGTTTGCAATTCGGTCCAGGTACAACTTCAAATAATTTTAAATATCGTGGTGGATTAAAAAAGTGTGTGACTGCAAAATGTTGTTGAAAATCTTCACTTCTTCCTTTATTCATATAAGAAATCGGGATTCCAGAAGTGTTAGATGTGATTAGAGTTCCAGGAGTTCTGTGCTTCTCAATACTTTCAAAAACTTTTTGTTTGACATCTAACCTTTCAACTACAACTTCAATAATCCAATCTACATCTTTTATTTTGTGTAAATCGTCTTCTAAGTTTCCCGTAGAAATTCTGCTGGCAAATTTTCGGTTATATATAGGTGAAGGTTTTGATTTTAAACTTGCTTTTAAACTGTCATTAACTAAGCGATTTCTAACAACTTTATCCTCTAAGGTTAAACCTTTTGCTTTCTCTTTAGCATTTAGTTCTCTTGGAACGATATCGAATAATATGACTTCAACGCCAATATTTGCGAAATGGCAAGCAATACCAGAACCCATGATTCCAGATCCGATTACTGCTATTTTTTTGATACTTCTTTTCATTTTTTATGGTTGGTTTAATCTTTATTAATTAAAAAAAATATTGTTTATATTAACTTGCTATTTTTTTTGAAAAAATAGTGTCTTTTGATATTAAGCTATTAATTGTTTCGGTAACTTTAAAGAAAGCACTCAATTCTTCTTCTGTTAAATTTTGACGTACAATGTCATTGAACCTTAAAACTGCAATTTTTGCATCTTCTCTCTTCTCCTTTCCTAAATCTGTCAGTTTTATAAGTACTCCACGACCATCATTTGGGTTTTTCTCACGATAAATCGCTCCTTTTTCTTCCATCGACTTTAAGATACGGGATAAACTCGTAGCCTCCATTCCCATCTGTGGACCTAAAGCAGTAGAAGGAGTTCCGTTTTCATAATCAATATTTAAGGTTACAAATGCCATTGCCATCGTACTGTCAAACTTTTCTGCTTGCTCATTATACATTTTAGCAACTGCTTGCCAAGTGGCTCTTAAATGATGGTCTATTGATTTTCCTTTTAGCATTTCACAAATATATAAAATAATGTTATGCGCGCATAGTATTTTAGTAAAAAGTTATGCGCGCATAGTAAAATATTAATTTTATTATAAAAAAATTAAATGATTGCTATGAATTTACATCAAAAATGTATCTTTGAAAAAACAAATAAGGTAAATGAGTAATTTATTAGTTGCAGAGAATATTGTAAAGAATTACGGTAATTTTACTGCGTTGAACAATGTGTCAATTATAGTTCCTAAAGGTAGTATTTTTGGGCTTTTAGGTCCAAATGGTGCTGGAAAAACTACATTGATAAGAGTAATCAACCAAATTACACTTCCAGATAGAGGAACAGTATATTTAGATGGAAACCCTTTAGTATTAGAAGATATTAAACATATTGGATATTTACCAGAAGAACGTGGCTTGTATAAAAGCATGAAGGTTGGTGAACAAGCATTGTATTTGGCACAATTAAAGGGAATGTCAAAAAATGACGCAAAAAAACAATTGAAATATTGGTTTGATAAGTTTGAAATAGGAGATTGGTGGAACAAGAAAGTACAAGAGCTCTCTAAAGGAATGGCTCAAAAAGTGCAATTTATTATAACAGTAATGCACAAACCTAAACTATTGATTTTTGATGAACCTTTTAGTGGCTTTGATCCAATAAACGCCAATTTAATTAAAGATGAAATCTTACAATTAAGAGACGAAGGAGCAACGGTAATTTTCTCAACACACAGAATGGAATCTGTAGAAGAGTTGTGTGAGCATATTGCCTTGATAGACAAGTCAAACAAAATATTAGACGGTAAATTGAGTGATATAAAACGTCAGTTTAAGTCTAACACATACGAAATTGCGATACACACTTCAGATAATATATCAATAGAAAAAGAAATCGCAGAAAAGTTTGAAATACTACCTTCTAATAGAAAAGCATTAGATGACGAATTGGTATTGAAGGTAAAAATAAAAAATGATGAAATATCAAATAATTTATTGAATTATCTTTCGTCAAAAGGAATGATTTCTCACTTTGCTGAGGTGATACCAAATGCCAATGAAATTTTTATACAAGCCGTAAATCAGAATACAAAAAATGGATAAATTACTATTAATTATAAAGCGAGAGTTTATTGCAAAAGTGCGTAACAAAACGTTTATTATTATGACGTTTTTAAGTCCGTTATTGATGATTGGTATGATTTCTTTGGTTGCATTTTTAACCAAAAGCAGTTTGGAGAAAAAGAGAACAATCGCTTATGTAGATGGATCTCATTTATTTTCTTCTGATGATTTTAAAGACGATAAAACAATAAATTTTATCAATCTTTCAGATGTTGATTTAGAAATAGCCAAGAACATCACTCAAGAAAGTGATCATTATGGTTTGTTATATATTCCTAAGAATAATAAAGTAGATGAATTGTCAGAGAAGATTCAATTTTTCTCTGAAGATTCTCCAAACATGATGTTGATTGCAGACCTTGAAAGTGTCATTTCAGCAAAACTTCAAAAAATAAAAATAAAAAATTCAGGAATAGATTTAGAAAAGTTAGAAGCATCTAAAATAAATGTTGATGTGCAACTTTCAAACTTTTCAGGAGAACGAACTTCAAAACTCATTAATGGTTTGAAAATAGGTTTTGGAATGGGCGCAGGTTATTTGTTGATGATGTTTATCATTATCTATGGCGCTATGGTTATGCGAAGTGTAATCGAAGAAAAAACAAGTAGAATCATTGAAGTAATAATCTCATCAGTAAAACCTTTTTACCTAATGCTTGGTAAAGTAATAGGAACAGCATCTGCAGGATTGTTGCAATTCTTTATTTGGAGTATTGTATTGTCAATATTAATGCTTATCGCATCGTTAGTTTTTGGAGTAGAAATGTCTTCAAATATTGATGCTATGCAAGTATCATCAGAACAAATGGAAATGGTAAAAAGTACGATGGCAGGAGAGATGCAAGTATTAATTTCTGAAGTTAGAAAATTACCATTAACAACGATGTTTTTTATGTTCTTTTTTTACTTTTTAGGAGGTTATTTATTGTACAGTTCTATATACGCAGCAATTGGTGCAGCAGTAGATAATGAAACAGACACACAACAATTTATGTTGCCAGTAATGTTACCGTTAATGTTAGGCCTTTATGTTGGATTTTCATCGGTTATTGGAGATCCTCATGGTACAGTAGCAACTGTGTTTTCAATGATTCCGTTTACATCACCAATTGTAATGTTGATGAGAATACCTTTTGGAGTTCCTTGGTGGCAAATTGCCATTTCTATAACATTATTAATTGTTACTTTTGTTGGAGTAATTTGGCTCGCAGCAAAAATATACAGAGTTGGAATATTGATGTATGGTAAAAAACCAACGTACAAGGAACTTTACAAATGGTTAAAATATTAATTTAAGATGGAAAAGATTAAGCAATTTTTAAATCATGCCTTTGTATTTAATAAAGATATACAAATTACAGTAAAAGCATTATTGATTTTAATTATAACCTTAATTATAGCCGCATTTGTATTAAAAACACTTCGTAAACTCATTACAAGAAAACTTCCAAAAGAAGATAAAGTTAAATTTGTAGCCGTTTTTAGTTATTTGAAATGGATTGTTTTTACTATCATATTTTTAGGAACGCTTCAAGCATCAGGAGTTAATTTAACCGCTCTTTTAGCAGCATCAGCAGCATTAATGATTGGTATTGGTTTGGCTTTACAAACCTTTTTTCAAGATATTATTTCAGGAATCTTTATATTGTTAGATCAAACCGTTCATGTTGGAGATATTATTCAATTAGATGATAAAGTTGGGCGCGTAGAAGAAATAAAATTGCGTACAACTCGTGCTGTTACAATAGACAACAAAGTATTAATCATTCCAAACCATCTATATTTAACCACTAGTTTGTATAATTGGACGCAAAATGGCTCTGAAACTAGAGAAAATATTGAAGTTGGAGTCGCCTATGGAAGTGATACCGAATTAGTCAAAAAAATATTAACGGATGTTGCCTTAGCGCATCCCAAAGTTTTTAAGCATCCTGCACCGTTGGTTTTATTTACCGATTTTGCCGATAGCGCACTAATGTTTAAACTTATTTTTACTGTAAATGATAGTTTTATAGCAACCATTCCTAAAAGCGATATGCGTTTTGAAATTGATAAAAAATTTAGAGAACATAATATTAGCATTCCATTTCCGCAAAGAGATATACATATTATAGGTGGAAGTAAATAAGCGAATGATGATTTTTGATTGATGATTTGCGAACGACAACCGACAACAAATAACTGACAACCAACACTCATAACTGATAAAAAAATGGCAAAAATACTAATCATAGAAGACGAAGCAGCAATTAGAAGAGTATTGAAAAAAATTATTTCTGAAGAAAATGATGCATACGAAGTAGAAGAAGCGGAAGATGGATTGGAAGGAATAGAGAAAATAAAAAACAATGACTACGATTTGGTTTTGTGCGATATTAAAATGCCAAAAATGGACGGAGTTGAGGTCTTAGAAAAGGCAAAAAAGATAAAACCTGAAATTCCAATGGTCATGATTTCTGGTCATGGAGATTTAGATACTGCCGTAAATACAATGCGTTTGGGAGCATTTGATTACATTTCAAAACCACCAGATTTAAATCGCTTATTAAACACTGTTCGCAATGCTTTAGTTAGAAAAGAGTTGGTTGTAGAGAACAAACGGCTCAAGAAAAAAGTGAGTAAGAAATATGAAATGATTGGTGAAAGTGATGCCATAATTCATATTAAAGAAATGATTGAAAAAGTTGCCATTACCGATGCTCGTGTATTAATTACAGGTCCAAACGGAACAGGAAAAGAACTCGTTGCACATTGGTTGCACGAAAAAAGCAATCGTACAAAAGCACCAATTATAGAAGTGAATTGTGCTGCAATTCCAAGCGAATTAATTGAAAGTGAATTATTCGGACACGTAAAAGGGTCGTTTACAGGAGCAAATAAAGACAGAGCAGGAAAGTTTGAAGCAGCCAACGGTGGCACTATTTTTTTAGATGAAATTGGAGATATGAGTTTGTCTGCACAAGCAAAAGTATTGCGAGTACTACAAGAAAGTAAAATTAGTAGAGTAGGAAGCGATAAGGATATAAAAGTAGATGTAAGAGTTCTTGCGGCAACCAATAAAGACCTGAAAAAGGAAATTGCAGCAGGACGTTTTAGAGAAGATTTATACCATCGTTTGGCAGTTATTTTGATTAAAGTTCCAGCATTGAACGATAGGCGAGAAGATATTCCGTTATTAATAAATTTCTTTGCTAAAAAAATATCAGCAGCGCAAGGAAACCCAACAAAAATATTTACCGATAGCGCAATAAAATTACTACAAGAATACGATTGGACAGGAAATATTAGAGAGCTAAGAAACGTTGTAGAGCGCTTGATTATTCTAGGAGAAAATGAAGTTACAGAAAGTGATGTGAGGTTGTTTGCGAGTAAGTAAAAAGAATAGAACGCTGATGACACTGACCTGCCTGCCGGCAAAGGCAGGTTTTTTATGATAAAAACGATTTGATTGTGGTTGTGAAAAAATCAGTGAAAATCTGCATAATTAGCAAAACCGTAAGGTTCAATGACTCTATAATAAAATAAGAAAGACGGAGTTACATCAGCGTTCCAGTAAAATGAAAATCAGTAAAATGAAAAACTACAAAGTAACAAGCCAAATAACACTAAAAAATACAGCAACCAAGGAAGTGATTCCTGATGCTGAAAAGCAGTTAAAAAAACTTCGTAAAAAGATAAGTAAGCGTCAAGATGCAATGTATGCACACGGAAAATATAGTATGTTAATTTGCTTGCAAGGAATGGATACATCAGGAAAAGATAGTTTGATTCGTGAGGTTTTTAAAGACGTAAACGCTCGTGGAGTTGTAGTGCACAGTTTTAAAGTTCCAACGGAAAAAGAGTTGAAACACGATTTTATTTGGCGTCATTATATTGCACTTCCTGAACGAGGAAAAATAGGCGTTTTTAACCGCACACATTATGAAAATGTGTTGGTAACAAGAGTACATCCATATTACATTTTAGGTGAAAATATTCCATCAGTAAAAAGCGTTGATGATTTGAACGATACATTTTATCACAATCGAATGGAGGCAATCAATAATTTTGAAAAATACATTTTCGATAACGGAACAATTGTGTTAAAATTCTTTTTAAATCTATCAAAAGACGAACAAAAAAACCGTTTATTACGAAGGTTAAATATTCCAGAAAAAAATTGGAAATTTTCTTCAGGCGATTTAAAAGAACGAAAATTATGGGATAAATACCAATTTTGCTATGAAGATGCCATCAATCGAACTTCTAAAGAACATGCGCCTTGGTATATTATTCCTGCGGATGATAAGCCAACTGCAAGATTGATTGTTGCACAAACAATTTATGATGCGCTAAAAAAAAGAGAAGATATAACAGAACCAAAATTATCCGAAAAAGACCAATCCGAAATTGAAAATTGGAAAACAGCATTGAATGAAGAGGATTGATGATTTTTGATTTGCGAATTATGATTTACGATTCACTAATGACAACCGATAACTTAACTATATACTAAATGACAGAACTAAACCTAAAAAAACCAATTGTATTTTTTGATCTTGAAACCACAGGAATCAACATTGCAAAAGATAGAATTGTAGAAATATCAATATTAAAAATATTGCCAAACGGAAATAAAGAAAGTAAAACATGGTTGGTAAATCCAGAAATGGAAATACCAAAAGAAGTTACTGATATTCATGGAATTACAAACGAAAAAGTAGTAACCGAACCAACATTTAACGAACTAGCACAAGAAGTTAGCACGATGATTGAAGGCTGTGATTTGGCAGGATTTAATTCCAATAGATTTGATATTCCGTTGTTGGCAGAAGAAATGTTGCGCGCCGAAGTGGACTTTAATATGAACGATAGAGTTGCCGTAGATGTGCAAGTAATTTTTCATAAAAAAGAGCAAAGAACACTGAGCGCAGGTTATCAATTTTATTGTGATAAAGAACTAAAAGACGCACATTCGGCAGAAGCAGATACCTTAGCAACCTATGAAATTTTATTAGCACAATTAGAAAAGTATGAAGATTTAGAGAATGATATTATTTCTTTGAGCGAATATTCTACACACAAAAAACGAGCAGATTTTGCTGGTTTTATTTTATTTGATGAACAAGAAGATGAGATTTTTACTTTCGGAAAATATAAAGGTGTTAAAGTAAAAGATGTTTTACAAAAAGATAAGGGCTATTATAATTGGATACAAAAGGCAGATTTCCCGCTATATACCAAAAAAGTTTTAGCACAAATTAAAGAACGATTGCTTCCAAAGAAAAAAGAAAGTACATTAGAAGATTTGCAAAATAAATTTAATCAAAAGCTTTAAATATGATTGTTCCATTCAATAACTTACCACAAAATGCACGAGTTTGGATATACCAATCTAATCGTGAGTTTAACGATAGAGAAGTTGTACAAATTTCAGAAAAAATAGAAACTTTTATGGCAACTTGGAAACGCCATGGAGATGATTTAAAATCGTCTTATGTGATTAAATACAAGCAGTTTGTTGTGTTTGGAGTTGATAAGAATTTCAATGATGTTTCAGGTTGTTCGATAGACTCTTCAGTACATTTCATACAGGAATTGGAACAAGAATTTGGTGTAGATTTGCTGAATAAAATGAATACTGCTTTTAAAAATGGAGAAAATATAAATACTGTTTCACTGTCTGATTTTCAAAAATTTGTAAAAGAAGAAAAAATAAATTCGGATACTATCGTGTTTAATAATATGGTGCAATCAAAAGCCGATTTTGATACTAAATGGGAAGTGCCAGCAACCCAAAGTTGGCACAAACGATTTTTTGGCACAGTAATTTCATAAGTTTAATTGATGACAAAAAAACTGCTATTTATTTCAGTACTATTTATCGCTTGTTTTGCTAAAGCACAAAACTTAGATCCGTTAGTAACGCAAGATTTTGAAGCCCAAGATAAATGGGTGTCTTCAATTATGGATACATTAACGGTTGAAGAGAAAATCGGGCAATTGTTTATGATTGCAGCCTATTCCAATAAAGATGCAAAGCACGAAAAGTTTATCGCCAATTTAATTAAAGATTATCATATTGGTGCGTTAATTTTCTTTCAAGATGATCCTTTAAAGCAAGTTAATTTAACCAATAAATATCAAAAACTGTCCAAGATTCCGTTACTTATAGGATTGGACGCAGAATGGGGACTCAATATGCGATTAAAAAACACATTTCGCTATCCTTGGAATATGACTTTGGGCGCAATTGAAGATAATAAATTGATTGAAAATTTCGGGAAACAAGTAGGAAAACACTGTAAACGAATGGGAGTTCATATCAATTTTGCACCAGTTGTAGATGTAAATACCAATCCTGAAAACCCAATTATTGGCAACCGTTCTTTTGGCGAAAACCATATCAATGTAGCCAACAAATCAGTTGCTTTTACCAAAGGAATTCAAAGTCAAAATGTAATGGCTTGTGCTAAGCATTTTCCAGGACACGGAGATACATCAACCGATTCTCACCATACATTGCCAACCGTAGATTTTTCAGAAAAAAGATTAGATTCCATAGAGTTATATCCTTATAGAAAAAACTTTGATGCAGGTCTTGGAAGTGTAATGGTTGCACATTTAAGTGTGCCAAGTTTGGAAATGAATACAGAACTTCCATCGTCATTATCATACAATATAGTAACAGGACTATTAAAAGATAGAATGGGTTTTGAAGGCTTAATTATTACCGATGCCATGAATATGAAAGCCTCTGCAGATTTTTCTTCTGCTGAAGAAATAAATTTAGAAGCCATTTTAGCAGGAAATGATTTGTTGGATGTTCCTCTTGAAATTCCTAAAACAGTTACACTTTTTAAGAAAGCATTAAAGTCAGGAAGACTAACAGAAGAACGCTTAAATGAATCAGTAAAAAAGATTTTAAAGACCAAATATTGGGCTGGATTAAGTAATTACGAGCCAATAGTAACCAAAAATTTACTGTTGGATATTAATACTATTGAGGATAAATTATTGCATAGAAAATTAGTTGAAAATTCTATTACTTTACTAAGAAATAAAGAATATATTCTTCCAATAAGAAACTTAGACAAACAGAAGATTGCTTATGTGAAATTAGGCACAGATGATAGTACCCCTTTCGTTAAAATGCTCAAGAATTATGCGAATATTGATGTTATTTCTTCTACTAAATTAGATGGATTGATGGGTTTGTTAAAACCTTATGACATCGTAATTGTTGGTAATCATCGCTCAAATGTAAACCCTTGGAAGAGTTATAAGTTTGAAAATAAAGACTTGGTTTGGCTACAAGAAATAGCAAGAGAGCATAGAGTTATTTTAGACATATTTGCAAGTCCATATAGTCTGTTACAAATAAAAACATTTACCAATATTGATGCTGTTTTAGTATCATATCAAAACAGTAAAATAGCACAAGAAATTTCTGCTCAAATGATTTTTGGAGCATTGACTACCAAAGGAAAATTACCAGTTTCTATCGGAAATGAATTTTCTGAAGGTTACGGCTTAATATCATCAGATTTAAAAAGATTATCATACACTACAATCCCTGAAGAAGTAGGAATGGATAGCGAAAAATTGAAGCGAATTGACTCTATGTTTCGTCAAATAATTTCTAAAAAAATGGCTCCTGGAGGACAAGTTTTAGTAGCACGCCATGGTAAAGTGTTTTTCCATAAAAGATATGGTTATCATACCTATGATAAAAAAAGAAGAGTTAAAATAACAGACATGTACGATTTGGCTTCACTCACCAAGATTTTGGGAGGATTGCCAATGATAATGAAGACTGAAGA
Organism: Flavobacteriaceae bacterium; assembly: GCA_021647835.1. Lineage (GTDB taxonomy): Bacteria > Bacteroidota > Bacteroidia > Flavobacteriales > Flavobacteriaceae > Urechidicola. The sequence goes on from JAKITY010000045.1 coordinate 13,887, forward strand.
AAATGGATTGTTAAAATTGGATACAAAATTGAAAGAAATGTTTCCGTATCTAAAAGGGACAAATAAAGCAAATATTACTTTAAAAGCAGCACTTTCACATACTGCAAAGTTAAAACCTTGGATTCCGTATTATATTGAAACATTAGATAGTATCACCAAAAAGCCAATTAAAGAATTGTACAGTACAGAAAAAAGTAAAAAGTACTCGATAAAAGTTGCAGAAAACTTTTATTTAACCAATTCTTATACAGACTCTATCTATAAACGAATTGCTGATGTAGATCAAAGAACACGTGAAGGTTATAGATATAGCGGTTTGGTGTTTTATCTATTTAAACGATATATCTATGATATTTATGATAGGGAAATGGATTATGTAAATGATAAATATTTTTACAAGCCTTTAGGAGCAACAACCTTAACTTATAACCCTTTGAAAAAGTTTAGAAAATCCAAGATTGCTCCTTCAGAGATTGATGATTATTATCGCAACCAAACCTTACAAGGATATGTGCATGATATGGGCGCAGCAATGATGAATGGTGTTAGCGGAAATGCGGGACTTTTTTCTAATTCTAATGATGTTGCCAAGATGATGCAAATGTACCTGCAAAAAGGATATTACGGAGGAAAAAGGTATTTAAAAGTTGAAACAATTGACAAGTTTAACAAGCGACATTATGCCGATAAAAAAGTACGTAGAGGTTTAGGTTTTGATAAAAAACAATTAGATACTATTGGCAAGGCAGCATGTGTAGGAGTGTCGGATAAAAGTTTTGGACATAGTGGTTTTACAGGAACTTATACTTGGGCAGATCCAGAAACAGAAATTGTGTATGTTTTCTTGTCCAATAGAGTGTATCCAACAATGACAAATAATAAATTGGGAAAGCAGAATATTAGAACACTTGTTAATCAATTTATTGTTGATGCGATAAAAGATTAAATTTTAGAAGTTTTTGTGAGTAATAATCCTATTAAGATTGAACATCCAAAATAGATAAGTGCAATTATATTCCCGAAAAAACAACTGATAATTAAACTTTGAATTATATAAAATAGCGGAAATAAAGTTGATCCAACAGCAAATCTAAATGTGCTAATAAATTCTTTTTCTTTGATGTTTTTTTCTAATTTTTTCCAGATTATCCAAGGAATAAGGCTATTTAAAACAACAAAATAATACAATAAACTTTTTCTTTTTTTTGTTGAATGTTTTTGAGTATCAATAGAATAATCATCTAAACTTTCAATAATTTCATTCGTTTTTACAGGATTTAAGTAGTCAACATTTAAAGCATTAAGCTTATTTAAAATTTTATCATAAGACTCTTCGTTTTCGATATGTGTTGTCAAGGTTTTCATGCTATTTCTAACGACTTTTAATAATTTGTTAGTAGAAGGTAAAGAATCATTTTTAACATAATATTCTTTTACATTTATTGGTTTTCCGTAGTAAACAGCAACAGAACTTGAATAGTCTAAAACAGTATCATAATTTAAACCAATAGGAATAATTTGAATATTTACTTCAGGATGTTTTTTTAACGTATCATGAATAACATGTACAAAACCTTTCTTTAATTCACGTACTCTTCGTTGCACATTATGACTACCTTCAGCAGCGATATATAATGTTTTTTTTGTGCGCATTAATTCAACTGATTTACTAAAAGTTGACCTATTTTCCACCAAAATATCAACTCCATCACGTTTTCGATACACAGGAATCATCTTTATACTCTTGAGAAATTTGGCAATTATATTGTTTTTAAAAGCACTTGCTCGAGATAAAAAATGGATATCTCTTACATTATTTGTTACTATTAAAATTGGATCTAACAGCGCATTTGGATGATTAGAAATAAATAGAACTGCACCATTTTTTGGAATATTTTCTTTACCAACTACTTTTATTTTTTTGTGATAAAAAAACAAGCATAAACGGACATAATATTTTAGAAAGGTATATAGCATATTATGCTTTCACAGTTTTAACACCATCTTTTTTTGCCCAATAACTGGCAAGGAGCAATCCAGATGCAATATCCCAAATCCCCCAAAAAGCAACTAAAAGAGCCATGCCACCTAACCCGTCAAAAAAGGCAAAAACAAGCAGTAATCCTAAGCCAGAATTTTGTATTCCTGTTTCTATTGATAGTGTTTTTTGATTTCGATAATTGAGTTTCATTGCTTTTGCAAAATAAAAACCAGAAACCAAACCAATAATATTATGAAGAATCACGATATAAAAAACATAGTGAATATAATGTGTGAAAATTTCAAGGTTTTGCGAAAAGGCAGCAATTAATACGAGTAAAAATATAATTAGCGAAAAAGGTTTTAGATATTTCATTATTTTGAAAGCACTTTTTGGTTTAAAATGACGAAGCGTCATACCTAAAATTAGCGGAATTCCTAAGATGAGTGTTACCAACTTAACCAATTCCCATGGATTCATTTCAACAGTTTTTAAAATAACAGCAGTTGGTTCATACAAACTACTCCAAAACTGAAAATTTAATGGAGTCATCACCAATGAAACCAATGTTGCAAAAGCAGTCATACTTACTGATAAGGCAGCGTTTCCACCAGCCATTTGCGTCATAAAGTTAGATACATTTCCTCCAGGACAAGCCGCAACAAGCATCATACCAAGCGCAATACTTGGCGCAGGATTAATGGCTATAATCAATAAAAACGTAAGTGAAGGAAACAATATAAACTGAGAAAAAACACCTGTTAGTAGTATTTTTGGGTTGTTAAAAAGACGTCTAAAATCTTCGATTGTAATACCAAGAGCAACACCAAACATGATAATTGCTAAGGTAATATTAAGTACCCAAAGTCCATTGGAGTCAAAGTTTATTTTAAGCGCATCAAGATGTTCGTTCATTAAACGGTATTTAATTTTGCACTAATATACTTTTTTTTGCGGAAAAGGAAAAATTGATGTTTCGCTTTCGGCTAGGCTATGGTTAGTACGGGATTTCGAAGGACTAAACTTTCGATTAAGCACTTAGCCAAATTTTTAATTTTTTCTTTATTTTTAATAGACACGCAAAATTGAAAATTTTGCGGACTTTGTTCAAGGCACTTCACTTTGGATTAAGCACTAAAACCCGTATTAACTATAGCCATTGTTGGGCATAGTATTTTATTTTTCCGCTGTTGGAATTTTTCCATTCATCCATTCTTTAATTTGTAATTCAGAACCTGGAAGTATTGCCATTTGTTTTGTTTTCATATCAATTACGCAAAAAACTAAAATATGATAATCAGTTTTATTATGCTTTTTCGCAAATTCATTTTTTCCTACTTCTGAAACATATCCTAAAACTCTAATAATATTGTCTTTAATTTCATAACCACTTTTTACTAATGAAGCAATCCAAATTGTATTTCCACCTTCTAATTTTACTTCATAATAAGGTTTCTCGTTTTGGTCAGTATAAACTTTCGTTACAAGTCCATTAAAAGCAACAATTTCGCCATTCCGTTTCTTTATTTTTTTTAAATCCTTTCCGTCAAAATTCGTAGGACAAGGATTCTCAACTTTTTCGGCTACAGGTTCAACTGAATTGTCCAATTCCGATTGAATTAGATTTCTTATTTTTTTACAATTATTATTTATATATGGAATAATTCTATTTTTAACTTCATTTAAATTTCCGTCTTTAACTAAAATTTTATGTTCTTCAGAATCTACTAAATCAAAAATAAAATTATTGAGGTAAGCATTTAATTTCATATCTTTAACGTCAATAAAATATACAAAAAATGGGAATTTTTAAAGGTCAAAACCTCATAGAGTTTACTGAACGTTTCAAAACCGATCAAGATTGCAGAGAATAT
>JAKITY010000046.1 GCA_021647835.1 Flavobacteriaceae bacterium
TGTAGCAGCGCATTTCAATACAATAAATGAAAGCATGAAAGCCGTTGTCGTGGCAATGAAACACAATCTTTATATGTGTGAATTGATGGATAAAACCATTTTAGATTGCACTAAAAACAATAGAGAACAAACTGAAAACAGGTTCTTTATTGAAGGTGATCCAAAAGCAATTTTAATGCTCGAAGTATGTGCTCAAACAGCCGAAAAAGCAACACAACTCGCAGACAGCTTAATTACCGATTTACAGCAACATAATTTCGGATATTCATTCCCAAAACTAACAGGAAATAACATTGATAAAGCAATAAACTTACGAAAAGCAGGCTTAGGGTTACTCGGAAATATTATTGGAGACTCAAAAGCAGTTGCATGTATTGAAGATACTGCAGTTCAGTTAGATGACTTGCCAAACTATATCGCCGAATTTACCAAAATGATGGATGATTTTGGTCAAGAGGCCGTTTATTATGCACATGCAGGAGCAGGAGAAATCCATTTGCGACCAATACTAAATCTCAAGAAAAAAGCAGATGTGAAATTGTTTCGAGAAATTACAACTAAAACTGCAAAATTGGTCAAAAAATATGGAGGAACTTTTAGTGGCGAACATGGAGATGGAATTGTTCGCTCCGAATTTATTCCACTGATGATTGGTAAGCAAAATTATCAGATTCTAAGAGAAATTAAAAAAGTTTTTGACCCAAAAAACATTTTTAATAAAGGCAAAATTATTGATCCTTTTTTGATGGATGAATCATTGCGTTATAAAATTGATAGAGACGAACCGAAAATTGATACGATTCTTGACTTTTCTGATACTGAAGGAATCCTAAGAGCCGCAGAAAAATGCAATGGTTCTGGAGATTGTAGAAAGCCTGTAAATGCAGGAGGAACGATGTGTCCAAGTTATAGAGCAAGTAAAAACGAAAAAGACACAACACGTGCAAGAGCGAATGCTTTACGTGAATTTTTAACTAATTCTGACAAAGAAAATAAGTTTGACAACAAAGAGTTAAAAGAAGTTTTTGACCTTTGTTTGAGTTGTAAAGCTTGCGCAACTGAATGTCCAAGTAGTGTGGATGTTGCGACTTTAAAAGCCGAATTTTTATACCAATACCAAAAAGAAAATAAACCGAGTTTACGTGATAAAATGATTGGTTTTAATGCAAAATATAACGAATTGGGAAGTAAAATCCCTAAAATCACAAACTTTATTCTCAAGCAAAATATCACAAAGAAATTTCTTGGTTTTCCGTTAGAAAGGAACATTCCTAAATTAGGGAAATATACCTTGCGAAAATGGTATGCTAAAAATTATCAGAAAAATAATTCGAATAAAAAAATCTATTTATTTTGTGATGAATTTACCAATTATCATGATGTAGAAATTGGAATTGACACTATCAATCTATTGTCAAAACTAGGTTACGAAGTATTGATGGTAAAACATTCTGAAAGTGGTAGAAGTCTTGTAACCAAAGGGTTTTTAGATGAATTTAAAATCGTTGATAATAAAAATATCAGCATATTTAAAGATTTAATTACTGAAGAAACACCGCTTATTGGTATCGAACCAACTCCTATTTTAACTTTTAGGGATGAATATTTGCGTATTGTAGATGGCAAAGCATCCGCAAAAAAAATCGCAAAACATTGCTTAACAATTGAAGAATTTATACAACGTGAAATAAAAAACGAGAACATTAATTCTTCACAATTTTCATCCGAAGAAAAAGAAATAAAAATTCATGGTCATTGCCATCAAAAAGCATTGATTGGAATGAATCCTGCATTTGAAATGCTCAATCTACCTAAAAATTATAAGGTAACAATTGTCAGTTCAGGATGTTGCGGAATGGCTGGTTCTTTTGGTTTTGAGAAAGAACATTATGAGTTGAGTATGCAAGTTGGAGAAGACACACTCTTTCCTAAAATTAGAAATATGGAGCAAGACACCATTATTGTGGCTTCAGGTACAAGTTGCCGTCATCAAATATTAGACGGCACAAAAAGAGAAACAAAACATCCTTCAACGGTTTTATTAGAAGCGTTAAACTAAACCACTATGGACTACAAGTCCATAGGTTTTTAAATCTGACTAAAGTCAGCAATACGTGATTACTCGAATGAAAATTGGAGATAAAAAATCATTTCTGAACTCAATTTTCTTTTAACGAAACTGAATAAAATTTTTAGAAGCTAAAGCGAGATGCACTAAAGTACATAGTTTTAACTCCATTTGGGACCAATAAAAAATGGACAAACCACTACTCTACTTTAAAACTAATACAGCATGGCGAAAATGGTTGCATGAAAACCATAAAAATTATAATGGAATCTATTTAGTGTTTTACAAAGTGGCTTCTAAAAAAACAAGTATGCGTTGGGAAGAAGCCGTAAAAGTGGCACTTTGTTATGGTTGGATAGACTCTACCGTTAAGAAAATTGATAACGAAAAACGTAAACAATATTTTACGCCTCGAAAGCCCAAAAGTGTTTGGAGCAAAGTTAACAAAACCTATTTAGAGCAATTATTTGCCGATGGTTTAATGCACCAAAATGGTGTTAAGAGTGTTGAAATAGCAAAAGAAAACGGTAGTTGGGATACATTGAATGATGTCGATAATGAAGTTATTCCTCCAGAATTAAAAGCATCCTTTGAAAAGCATCCTATTGCGTATAAGAACTATAAAAACTTTGCTACTTCATACAGAAAAAGTTATTTATACTGGTTACATAGTGCTAAACGTGAAGCTACACGACAAAAAAGAATATCACAAATTATTAAATTCTGTACAGCAAATAAAAAACAACTAGATGGTTCTTGGTAGTAAATTTTGGGTGTTTCGCTTTCGATTTGAATATACGTAACTACGAATTTCAAAGTACTTGTTTTTGGTATTAGAACTACCTAGTTAAAAGGAGCGAACTTTGGGTTAAGCACAAAAACTGTAATTACGTATATTTTTTGTTAGCCATAGTTATTGAATAATTACTTTTTTTATAATCTTTTCTTTTTCAGTTGTGATTTGCAAATAGTAAAAACCGTTATTTATGTTATTTACATTAATGGTGTTAGTATTTGAGTCTTCAACTTGAAAATTTTTAATTTTTTGACCTGTTACATTATAAATAATAATGTCTTTAATATTTTTTATACTTTTTATTTTCATAAAATTATTTGCGGGGTTAGGGTAGATATTTATTTTATTTAAATACTCACCCTGTATAAATAACGGAGTTGTTACGTTAGCAAAAAAACTATACGCAACCTCAGAACCACCAATAGGGTCAGTTCCAAAATCTGATTTAAAACAAATTTTATCACCATTAGGAGAGGAAACTGCCATGGCAGCTTGATCATAACTCAAGGCACTACTAAAATGATGCCCAAAATGTTCTGTAAGACCAGAGCTATCTAATTTTACGGCTACTATTTGTGCAGACTCATTCAATTCACTCATTGTGACGTAAGCCCAGCCAGGTCTATTTATATTTCTGCAAGAAATATGCCCAGAGACTCCAAAATCTGAATGTGTATTAAGAACTATTGAAGAAGCACTTCCATTTAATTTATGCATATAGATTTTTCCACCTCCATATTCTCCATAAAACTGTACATAAACTTCATCACCATCAATGGCATATCCTAAGTCTCCGTGGTTACCATAAGGTATGATACGATTTTGAAATACCATATCGGCTCTATTGTAAACTTCTACACCGTAATGATTAACACCTGCTTGGTCAAGATAATAGTTGTTAATTTGATTTAAGGCATTTCTCCAATTGATTACCACATAATCGCCAGACTGCGAAACAGACACCCAGTCAATAAAGTCTGGAGATGAAGTGTTTCCATTTCCCCAAGCTCCTGCAAAGGTTTTCGTATAATCTATTTGCAATGTCTGTAAGTTAAAAATGATAACATCTAAATCGCCATTTGTTTTTTTACCAACTAAAGCGACATAATGGTCGTTTTTATCCATATTCCCTTCTCCAGGACCGAGTTTTACAACCTCGTAACCCGGGATGTTTGCTACAACTTGTGTGCTATTAGTCGAAATTACGTGCTTTTTCACATCTCCATTTTCTCTAAAACTCCACATCAAATCAGGGTCTGTATTAGACCAATAACTTGGATCCATATCTACTAATTGATGTATTTCTTGATATGTTGTAGTATTGTATACTTTCCAAGAAGCAATTTTATATCTGGTTTGATCTGTATTCCAAACTTGTGTTTTAGAATATTCGTGTGTTGGATACCAAATTTGTGGATCTCCATTTCCATCTACATAGTTAACTAGTTCTGTAACTCTTGTAATTTCTATAGGATTAGAAACGGAATTATCTATTACGCTTTCTCCATAACTAGGGAATGTTGGCGTAACAGGAGGCGCTATGCTTTGATATTGTACATCATCAGGAAACTGTTGTGCTTTTACAAGTTGTAATAAACTAACTGTAAGTATAGCAGTTAATATTATTTTGATGTTTTTCATTCTAGTTAAATTTTATTATAGTTTTGTTCTAAATTTATTGAGAATTTAGTTCGCAATTATGGACAATGTTAAGATATGGCTCTGCTTTAATAAACCACATCGTATACCGTACGAAAGCGAAGTTAGTGTTTTTAAAACTTAAAATTAAGGCTTCTTAATAAATATTGAGAAAATAATTATACATTTACTCAATGAATTTCACTAAGTTTCAATCATATATACCAAGAATAGAAAAAGCCATTTTGGGCGGTTTAGAGTCGCAATTTAGGCTGGCACCAAAAATGAAAATTCAATATTCAGAAACTAAAATAAGGGCACAAAACCCTAAGAAAGCAGCCGTTTTAGCACTTTTTTATCCAGATAATGAGCAAAATACACGTTTTTTACTCACTTTACGAGCAAGTTATAAAGGAACACACTCTGCTCAAATTAGTTTTCCTGGAGGAAAATCAGAAGAAAATGATATAGATTTTATGCATACTGCCAAACGAGAAACCTTTGAAGAAGTTGGTATTAAAATAGAAGATACCAAAATTATAAAACAATTAACTGATGCATATATACCGCCGAGTAATTTTTTGGTAACTCCGTTCATTGGCATGCTTGATTATACGCCAAGCTTTACAATCAATGAAGAAGTAGAAAAAATAATTGAGGTTAAATTTACAGATTTATTAGACGATAAAAACATCACTATAGAAAATATGAGCATATCGTATATGAAAAGTATTGATATACCTTGCTTTAAACTAAACGGTTACATTGTTTGGGGCGCAACTGCAATGATTCTGAGCGAAATCAAAGATATACTGAAGTCAGTATATAGTTTATAGCGTCAGTTAAAGTAAAATTCTAACAAGAATTTTATGTCGAGAACTTTAGTATTTAAGAAACACTATTCTTGTATACAATTTTAATCGTTCCTCTCTCAAAAATGACTCAAATTGACGTGTTTTTTTTAACAAAGGAAATAACTTAGTTAAACTAATAATTTTGTAGGTTTGCTTTCCTGTTAACCAAAACACTATGGCAATATTCAAAAGAAACCCTTTTGGACATATATTATACATCAAAAAGTGGATTATCCGAATCTTTGGGATTATTTCTCACGGTCGCTACCGAAGATTTAATGATTTGAAAATAGAAGGATCTGAGATTATTCGTGATTTACCTCATAATAATGTGCTTTTTGTTGCCAATCATCAAACTTATTTTGCAGATGTTGCAGCAATGCTTCATGTTTTTAATGCATCTCTAAAAGGTCGTGTAGATAGTATTAAAAATATTGGCTATATATGGCATCCAAAATTAAATATATACTATGTAGCTGCTTCTGAAACGATGAAATCAGGATTGCTACCAAAAATATTTGCATATATCGGCTCTATTTCTATTCAAAGAACATGGAGAAGCGAAGGTAAAGATGTGAACAGACAAGTAAAAATGTCTGATATTTCTAATATTGGTATTGCACTTGATGATGGTTGGGTAATTACGTTTCCACAGGGCACAACAACACCTTTTAAACCTATCAGAAAAGGAACTGCACACATTATAAAAACCTATAAACCAATTGTAATTCCTATTGTTATTGATGGATTTAGAAGGTCTTTTGATAAGAAAGGTTTGCTTATTAAAAAAAGAGGAATACTGCAATCTATGGTGATTAAAAAACCGTTAGACATTGATTATGAGTCTGATACAATCGACAGCATCGTTTCTCAAATTGAAATGGCTATCGAGCAGCATCCCTCTTTTTTAAAGGTTGATTCTAAAGATGAATACTTAAAATCTGAAGAAAAACTTAATAAAAAACGTAAGTTTTGGAAGGGTTAATTATCCTAACCAAGCATTTAACATCCATAATGTCTTCTCTTGTTCTGCAATAAAATCACTCATCATTGAGTTTGTTCCTTCATCATTTGCCTCATCAGACGAGTTTAAAATAGCGCGTTCAATTTTTAATAATTCTGATAAAGAAGTTACAACCAACTTAACCGCTTTAATATCATTAGAAATATTTATTCCAACAGGAACTTTAGCCAGTTTTGTATAATCTTGAAATGTATGTAATGGAGCACCTTCTAATGTAAGAATTCGCTCGGCAATTAAATCTACTTTCTCTTGTGCATCTGTATAAAATTCTTCAAATTTCATATGCAAATCAAAGAAATTCTTTCCCTTTATATTCCAATGCAATCCTCGTAAAGATTGATAATACACTTGGAAATTTGCCAATAAACCGTTTAATTCGATTACTAAATTTGCTGTTTTGTTTTTGTCTAATCCTAATATTGTTGTGTTCATAATTCTAATTATTTAAATGTTCATTTTTTACTAATACAAAGATAGTCTTAAATAAAAGATAAATATGTATAAGTATTATTGATAATTTTAATACTTTTATCGTCAAAATTGATACTAATGACTATTACACAATTAAAATACGTACTTGCAGTTGCTGAACATCAGAATTTTACTATTGCATCTGAGCATTGTTTTGTTACGCAACCAACCTTGAGTATGCAGATTCAAAAATTGGAAGATCAACTTGAAATAAAAATATTTAACCGAAGTAAAAAACCTATTCAACTGACTGATATTGGCTATAAAATTGTTGAACAAGCCAAGACTATTGTTGATGAAAGTAATCGAATTACCGATATTGTAGATCAACAAAAAGGATATATTGGCGGTGAGTTTAAACTCGGAATTATCCCTACAGTTATGCCTACTTTATTGCCGATGTTCTTAAAAATATTTGTGAAAAAATATCCGAAGGTAAATTTAATTATCGAAGAATTAACAACTGAAGAAATTGTAAAAAAACTTTCTGATGGTCATATAGATGTTGCAATTGCTGCAACTCCATTAGAAAATGAATCTATCAAAGAAAGAGTTATTTATTACGAGCCATTTGTTGGTTTTATTCCAGAAAATCACCGTTTATATGATTCAAAAACAATTGATGTAAATGATTTAGAGCTCAATGATATTTTATTGCTCGAAGATGGTCATTGTTTTAAAGCAAGTGTTTTAAATCTTTGCAAAACTTTTAAAAATGAAACTTCATCTCATTTTCATTTAGAAAGCGGTAGTTTTAGTACACTTGTAAAACTATCAAAAGAAAATATGGGTATGACGCTGCTTCCGTATTTGCACACATTAGATCTAAATGATACTGACAAAAAGCATTTACGTGAGTTTAACGTTCCTGCTCCTGCGCGCGAAGTAAGTTTGATTTATCACAAATCTCAACTAAAAATGCAACTAATAGAAAGTTTAAAAACTGTAATAGATAGCGTTGTAAGAGGTGCTATATCATTTAATGATGTGAAAATAATTAGTCCTTTAGAAAAGAAAAAAGAAGCATAGTGCTCCTTTTTTTATTATTTAATCAGTAATAAACATCTGTTTAATTCTGGTTTTTTTAAAGTGAATTCGTTCAGCCAAATTCTTAATTCATCAATTTCATAAGGCAATAATCTTTTTATTGCTTTTTCTAATTCTTTGTAAAATAAGTCAGCATTAAAACTCACCTTTTTAAGTACCGTTTTGGTGTACTCAAACATCGCTCTTGACATAGAATAAATTTGTTTTGGTTACACTATATGTAACGTTAAAAAACAAATTTTATTATTTAGAAATTATAGTTTATTTACTTTTTCTAATAATTTTTTTGCAACTAACTCTAAATCAGACTGGACCTTTTTATAATGTGCTCTTTTATTTTCAACATTTTTAGCGTTTACGTTGTCAAGTAAACTGTCAAAACTGTTAGCCGCTTCTTCAATCAATGCTTGTGATTTTTTTGTGTCTGCTTTTGGGTTTACAAGTTCCCACATATAACACTCTTCAATTATATCACCTAAAATATAATTAATATCTTTTTTTAAGTTTTTTACACTTGCCATAATTTCTTATTTTAATTTGATGCAAAAATACATATAATATAACACAATACTATATTAAAAACTGGAGTATTTCTTGTAATGAATTTACTGTTTTATATTTCTCGTTTTTATCTTCATCAGACACTTCTTCATGAATCCAAGTTGTATGAAACGGAACATGAATTGCTTCTGCATTTAAGTTTATCAATGGAAGAATATCTGATTTTAAAGAATTGCCTATCATTAAAAATTCAGAAGGTTGAATATCCAAGAACTGGATTAATCTACTGTAATTCCTCTCTTTCTTATCACTCAGAACTTCTATATGTGCAAAATATTTCATCAAGCCAGATTTTTCTAATTTCCGTTCTTGGTCTAGTAGATCTCCTTTTGTAGCTAAGATAATTTTATATTCTTTACTTAGAACTTTCAACACTTCTTCCACTCCATCTAACAATTCTATTGGTTTATTGAGCATTGCTTTTCCTAAATTTAAAATTTTAAGAATATCATCTGAAGTAATTTTGTTGTCAGACAATTCTATCGCAGATTCTATCATAGATAGCATAAAGCCTTTTACTCCATAGCCATACAACTCTAAATTATCTATTTCTTTTCTAAACAGTTCTTGGTTTATCTTATTCTCTGTTTCGTAAATCGATAATAATTTAGCAAACTCATGTTCTGTATCTCTAAAATAAGGCTCGTTTACCCATAAAGTATCATCTGCATCAAAAGCAATTACTTTTATATTTCCATACATATTTAAAAGAATTAATACTCAAAAGTAAGATTTCTAATAATTTAAATACATAATATAGTTGCAAAGAAGCAAAATATTTCTATTTTTGGAGGAGAAATGAACAAAATGCAACACATTATTTCACATATTATAACTGTCTCAACCATGATTCATCGCAATTTTTGGTCTGGAATGAATATGCCTAAGGTTCAGAAGCAGCACATATATATTGAAAAAAGCACCAATCATTTTTATAAAAAACGATAACCAAAAATTAACCAATAATAACCAACAGGTGCTTTTCTAACGAATAAGCGCCTTTTTTTTATATCTATAAATTAACTTAAAATATTATGAAAACAATGCAATCAAACACCAAGCGTAATTCTAAACATGTTCAAGCGATTCTAAAATCAAAATACATAACTAAAAAATCAACTCCTAATCTCATATTTCTAAAAACTTAATATTATGAAAAACTTCATCAATAATAACGCGAAAAACACTTCAAATTTTACGGTTGCCATCAACCATGTAAATAACAGCAAAACACTACTTCCATACGTTTTATATCAAAAAATGGAAGAATTCGTTTTAAAATCTACCAATCCATTTGAGCATATTATCATTTCCAAACCTGCGCTTAAGAAACTTAATATATTAAAGAATGCTTTCCTGAATGATAAATTACAATTGAGCAGTTATATTAAAACATTAGAAGAAAATGAACTTCAATTAGTTGTTGAAGTCTGCAAATCAAATAGTTCAAGAGAAATTATATGTAATGCTTTTTTTAGTTTTATATTGAAAGAAAATGGTATTAAAAAAGTGTCTTAAAACTATTGAATTTGTACGCTTTTCTAAAAAACATCCAGAAAACCGTTAGAAAAAAATAGGGGAAATACCCACAAAAAAAGGGGTTTTTCCTGTATGATTTTTATCAAATAGTACAGATATTTGTCATGTGAATTAATGTTATCAACATTGATTATTGTGGGGGCTCTAATCAATGAAGATAAAACGGGTTTTCAATTTTTTGAAAACCTGTTTTATTTTATATAAACCTCTAAGAGTTCAGATTGATTTATTGAATGAATCTTAATTTCTTTTAAAATAGCAGGAATTAGAATTGTTTCCCCTTTATTCAATTTTACAAACTGATTTTTGCCATATTCAAAAGAAACTTCGCCTTTCACACACATATAAATTACAAATGAATCTTTATCAGAATAATTTACCGAAACTTCTCCTAAAACAGGAAGAATACTTGTCGCAAAATATGGGCACTCGACAATAAGTGTTGACTCATTTTGTAATTTTATATAATCTGTTTTGTAATTTTCTTGAGATTTATAATCAATCGCATCAACAGCTTCTAATGTGTGTAAATCACGTTCATTACCATTATCATCTACTCTATCCCAATCATAAATACGGTATGTAATATCTGATGTTTGTTGAATTTCTGCGAGTAAAACTCCTGCTCCAATAGCGTGAACTCTTCCTGTTGGTATAAAATATACGTCTCCTTTTTCTACTTCATCAAAGTTTAAAATGTCAACTAAGGTTTTACTTTCTAAATGATGTAAATATTCTTTAGAAGTCATATCTTCTTTAAAGCCAACAATCAAATTCGCCTTTTCATCGGCTTGCATTACATACCACATTTCTGTTTTCCCGAAAGAATCGTGACGTTTTTTTGCCAATTCATCATGCGGATGTAACTGAATACTCAGTGCTGTTTTTGCATCGATAAATTTTATTAAAAGTGGAAATTTATCTCCGAACTGAGTGTATATTTTTTCGCCAACTAAGTCGCCTTTGTATTGAGTAATTATTTCTTTTAAACTCTTTCCTTTTAATTTTCCATTTAAAACTATTGATGTATCTCCTTTAACGTCAGATATTTCCCAACTTTCGCCAATGTTTTTTTTGTTAGATTTTTTATCTAACAAATTCATTAGTTTTTCTCCTCCCCAAATTTTTTCTTTTAAAATTGGTTCAAACTTTATTGGATACTTTATACTCTTCAATTTTTTGTTGTTTTAAAACTTTTAAAGCCTCTTCTATATGTTTTTCTGCTCCAAACTGATTATTAAATCTCATCTTAACAATTCCGTTTTTATCAATCACAAAAGTCATTCTTCCTGGAAGCAAACCTAATAAACTACTTGGAACTCCAAATAATTTTCTAATTTTCCCTTTTGGATCTGACAATAATGTAAATGGTAAATTATGCTTTTCTGCAAATTTTTGATGCGATTTTAATCCATCTGAACTAATCCCAATCACTTCTACTCCATAATCTTTAAAATCTTGGTATTGATCTCTAAATGCGCATACTTCTTTCACGCATCCTGGAGTAAAATCCTTTGGATAAAAGAAAATTACTAATGTCTTTTCACCAACAAATTTCTCTATAGAAAAATCATTGTCGTTTTGATCTTTTAATGTAAATAGTGGTGCTTTGTCTTCTAATTCTATCATAATCATTCTCCATTATAAACCACAAAATTACGTGGAGTTTCATATAAAGTTACTGTCAATTCTAGTGTTGTATCTATTTTAGTTCGCAGGATATTCCAAATAACAACTACAATATTTTCTGCTGTCGGATTTAATTCTTTAAACTCTATAAGTTCTTCGTTCAAGTTTTTATGATCAAATCTTTCTTCAATCTCATCAGCAATTAAATCTTTTAAAATTTTCATATCCATTACAAAGCCTGTTCCCTTATTGATTTCGCCTTTTACAGCAACTATCAATTCATAATTGTGCCCATGATAATGAGGGTTTGCGCACTTGCCAAAAACTGTGACGTTACGAGCATCACTCCATTCGTTGTTATACAAGCGATGTGCAGCATTAAAATGTGCTTTTCTGTGTACGGTTACTTTTGCCATTATTTGCTTATAAAATCATAATATTTCTCAAATATAATCTGAAACCAAGCCGTGTAATTTGTTGGATTTAATTCCATATCAACTTTTACTTCTTGTGAAGTCATCCATTTATAATCCTCAACTTCTTCTTTATTTATCTTCGGATGATTATTAAAACGCCCAACCATCACGTGGTCTAATTCATGCTCTGTCAAACCATTATCAAAAGGTGCTTTGTAAATAAACGAAAAAACTTCTTCTAAATCGCAAACAAAACCCATTTCTTCTTGTAGTCTTCGTTTTCCTGCTTCTAAACTTGTTTCTCCATCTCGCTGATGACTGCAACAAGTATTTGTCCATAATAAAGGTGAATGATATTTTTTTGCTGCACGTTGCTGTAGCATCAATTCACCATCATCATTAAAAACAAATACCGAAAAAGCACGATGTAATAAGGCTCTTTCATGTGCCTCCATTTTGGGCATTAAACCTATTTGCTTATCGTTTTTATCGACTAATATTACGTGCTCTTCAGCCATAAAATTCTTTTTTGGCAAATTTAAGAAATAATAAACAGCCCTTATATTTTAAACCTGTTAAAATATCAATCAAAAGCACTTAATGAAACACGTGCAACCTTAATAAGGCTTGTAGTATCAGTCACATCATTCCAAGCCATATAAACAGTATCACTGATGACTTCCAACTGAGGAAATCCACTTCCTCTTGATGCTGATAATGAAGTTATTACTAACGGAGTTTGCTTTGTTCCATCTTTACTTACTTTTACAACTTTAATTTCTGCACCTTTTTCTGTAGATTCCATCCAACTTACCAATGCATTTTTTTCGTCTAACAAAGCAACATCTACTCTTCCAACTACTTTTTCAGCACCTATTTGAATAGGTTTTTCGAAATTTTCACCGTTATCGCTTGAAAAAGCAATATTCACTTTAGGAACGCCATTAGCTGCTGTAAACCAAGCAACAGTCAATGTATTTTTGAAAGAAGCCGCTTTTGGTCCATTTACAGGACAACCATTTATGACCCAATTATCGTTGTGAACAGGCTTTGGAGTTGTCCAATTTCCATCAAGTAATCGAGAAATAGAAATATCCCTTACCTCGCCATCGCTTCTATCTCTATACACAACAATAGGACCATTAGGTGTAATCGTTGCACTTGTTTGACAGCAATCACACGCCTTAGCATCTACCAATGCATCGTCAATAACTTTTCCTGTTGATAGAACTGTTGCGGCTCTAATATTCATAGCGCCATTACCATCATGACCTCCTTTAGTGTTTCTACCATCTAACCAAGTTATGAAAAAAGAGTCCTTTTTATAAGGGATTAATGTTGCAAAACCATGTTCCGTTTTAGTGCCGTCTGTATGCAACACAAAATCTTTATTCCAATTTTTACCATTATTATTAGAAAGTTGTAAGTGAATATCATACGCAAAAGTTGCTGGATCAGATTTTTGTAAAAAATGAGTTAATATATTTCCGTTATTTTCTGCTATTGCAGGGAAATCAGCCCAATTTACAAACCAATCATCGCCTCTATTAATTTCGGTTGATTGTGTCCATTTTCCATTATTTAATTCAGAAAAATTTAAAGTATGTACTGAATCATTTATTTTTTGAGTCCATGACATTAGCAATTTATTTCCATTTGAAAACAAAAAAGGTTGTTTGCTATTAACCGAAGTTGGTGATTCAATAAAATTTATAGTCTGCACTTCGCTTTCATCTTTTTTCTCTTTTTCTTTTTTACAAGAAATTAAAGAAAACATAAAGGTTAGTAATACTATTTTTGAGAAGTTTGTCATTTTACTGTTTTTAATTTAGTTATTATTTCTTCAGAATCCCATTGGGTTGCGCCATCAATACGCATTACTTCGTTTCCTTTTGTATCATAAATAAAGGTTACTGGTAAGGCATAAATTTTTAAACTTTCTAACGCTCCTTTATATTGCAAAAAGCGAAAAGGATAATTATTGTTTTTTTGAAATTGCTTCACTCTTTTAAGGTTATCATTAGTCGGGAATAAGAAAATATAATTCTCTTCTTTTAAAATTTCTTGAGCATTTGCCAAAGAAGGCATTTCTTTTAAACAAGGTGCGCACCATGTTGCCCAAAAACTAAGAAGCACTCTTTTACCTTTAAAATCGGTTATTTTTACAGGATTTCCTTCTAAATCGAGATAAAGTGAAGTCGTCTCTTTTTTAACAGGAGTACCCGTTTCTTTTTTTTGCGAATTTTCACAACTCAACAATAGAAAACTACACATAAAAATTAAACAATATCTAAAAGTCATACATTCTTTTATTAGGTACGAAACTACAAAACTTCTTTGAATATTGGATTACATTTATAAAGCAACAATAATGAAAGTTCTAATATATACTAATCGAAATTATGTTATCTTTGCAATCCTTAATTTTATCACATGTCTTTTTTAGAAGAATTAGAGCGCAGACGTACCTTTGGAATTATTTCGCATCCTGATGCTGGAAAAACAACATTAACTGAAAAATTGTTGTTATTTGGTGGTGCCATCAAAGAAGCAGGAGCCGTAAAAAACAATAAAATCAAGAAAGGAGCTACTTCCGATTTTATGGAAATTGAGCGTCAACGTGGAATTTCTGTTGCTACATCTGTATTGGCATTTATATATAAAGACAAAAAAATTAATATTCTTGATACTCCTGGACACAAAGATTTTGCTGAAGATACGTTTAGAACTTTAACTGCTGTAGATAGTGTTATTGTTGTGATTGACGTTGCAAAAGGTGTTGAGGCGCAAACAGAAAAATTGGTAGAAGTATGTAGAATGCGTAAGATTCCTATTATTGTTTTTATCAATAAAATGGATAGAGAAGGTAAAGATGCATTTGATTTGTTAGATGAAGTTGAACAAAAATTAGGTTTGCGAGTTACACCATTAAGTTTCCCAATTGGTATGGGTTATGATTTCAAAGGAATTTATAATATTTGGGAAGAAAAATTAAATTTATTTTCGGCTGATAATAAACAAACTATTTCTGAAGGAATTCAATTTAGTGATTTAGATAATCCTGAATTGGATGAGATTATTGGAGAAACGGCTGCAAATACATTGAGAGAAGAATTAGAATTGATATATGAAGTTTATCCAAAATTCAATCAAGAGGAATATTTAAATGCCGATTTACAACCTGTATTTTTTGGTTCTGCGTTGAATAATTTTGGTGTAAAAGAATTATTAGATTGTTTTACAGAGATTGCTCCTACTCCACAACCAAAGATGTCAGACATTCGTTTGGTAGATTCAAAAGAAGAAAAATTAACTGGATTTGTCTTTAAAATCCATGCAAATATGGATCCGAAACACAGAGATAGATTGGCGTTCGTGAAGATTGTTTCTGGAACTTTTAAGCGCAATGCTCCTTATTTACACGTTCGGAATAACAAAAAGATGAAGTTTTCAAGCCCAAACGCATTTTTTGCAGAAAAAAAAGAAATTGTTGACGAGTCATTTCCTGGAGATATTGTTGGTTTACACGATACTGGAAACTTCAAAATTGGAGATACATTGACTGAAGGTGAAATCTTGAATTTCAAAGGAATTCCAAGTTTCTCTCCAGAGCATTTTAGGTATGTGAACAACGCTGACCCAATGAAATCCAAGCAATTACAAAAAGGCTTGAGTCAATTGATGGATGAAGGTGTAGCACAATTATTCACACTCGAAATGAATGGACGAAAAGTTATTGGAACCGTTGGCGCACTACAATACGAAGTAATTCAATATCGTTTAGAACACGAATATGGCGCAAAATGTTCTTATGAAAACTTGCCAATGCACAAAGTTTGTTGGGTAGATCCTGACGATGAAAAAAGTGAAGAGTTTAAAGAATTTAAACGTGTAAAACAGCGTTATTTAGCCAAAGATAAACATGGTAAATTAGTTTTCTTTGCAGATTCTGGCTTTACAATTCAAATGACGCAGAGTAAATATCCGAGTGTGAAGTTACATTTTGTGAGTGAGTTTGAGTAAAGCTACTCAACAATAAAATCAAAATATTGATTTAGAAATGGCTCTTTTCTTAAGGTAAAATGCCACCATTCTTTAGGGTAATTTCTAAAACCGTACTTATTCATTACTGATTTTAACAACATTCTATTTGCTTGTTGTTTTTTAGTAATCCTTTGATAATGCGTCCAAGATTCTTTACCAAAATAATCATACGCAGTTCCCATATCTAACTCTTTACATGTTCTCAAATCGACTATTGTGATATCCAACGTACTTCCGCTGCTATGTCGTGAATGTGTAGAAATATAACCGTCTTTGAAAAGATTTTTTTTCTTTACCTTTGGATAAAAATATTCTTTTGTCAATGTGTCAGTGACATTTTGCGCCCATTTTCTAAAATGATTTACGGCTCTTTGCGGGCGATATGCATCGAATATTTTAAGAGATAAACTATCTTTTAATAATTCTTGCTGTACTTTTTTTAAAGCAAGAGTAGCATCCGAAGATAAAATTAATACATTGTCATTATAACCATCTATTGGCTTGCCAACAAAATTGTCTGAAGAAAAATAGCGCAACTCTACTTTAATAGATGGTATCTCATCCGTTACATACACAAAGCCTATTGGTAACTGCGCAGAAACATTTAAGCAACTTAAAAACAGAAATAATCTAATAAATTTCATTT
The DNA here is from genome assembly GCA_021647835.1 of Flavobacteriaceae bacterium. GTDB lineage: Bacteria > Bacteroidota > Bacteroidia > Flavobacteriales > Flavobacteriaceae > Urechidicola. The sequence continues at coordinate 16,734 of JAKITY010000046.1, forward strand.
TACAAACTTAAACAAATAACTTTTAACTATCTTTGGCACCATACTTGCAATAAGACAAGTAATATTAATAATTAAAATATAATAACATGAGTAAAGGAACAGTAAAATTTTTCAACGAAGCTAAAGGATTTGGTTTCATAGTAGAAGAAGGTTCAAACACAGAACATTTTGTTCACATTTCTGGAATAGTAGATCAAATCAGTGAAGGTGATAATGTAGAATTTGATTTAGAAGAAGGAAAAAAAGGATTAAACGCAGTAAATGTAAAAGTAATTTAATATATACTACAACTTAGTTTTTTATAAAAAGCCCATCATTTTGATGGGCTTTTTTTGGTTTATGGTTTGGTTTGCAATTTCTAAATAGTATATTCGCTTAAATAAAATTCATATAGATGCAAAAAATATTAGTCCTTCTTTTTCTTACAGTTAATATTGCAGTTGCTCAAAATGAAACTTTAAATGATTCTATTTTAAAACCTGGAATTTATTTATCACTTGAAAGTGTCATTAACAATCAGCCTGTTGAATATTCAAATTTAAAAGTTGGAGAAAAAGAATTTGAATATAAATTAAAAAAAACTTTAAAGTATAATACTGCATATTATCTCAGGTCAAACGCATTAAAACATTTATAATTTAGTTGAATTAAACACCTAAAAACAATAAATTAAGTTTCTTTTTTCGATTAAAAATTCGTATATTTACCTGATTATCAAACAGATAAATATGAATTCAGAAAACAAATTATTTTTATTTTCTAAATCGATTCCTGATTTTAGAATTGACAGAAAAAAGTTATATCCATCAGAAAACATCATTTTCATTACCATACTTGCTGTAATTTGTGGGGCTGAAACTTGGGAAGAAATTGAAGATTACGGAATAGTTAAACAAGAGTTTTTAGCTAGTATCTTAGATTTAGAAAA
>JAKITY010000047.1 GCA_021647835.1 Flavobacteriaceae bacterium
ACATAGACTAGATTTTAGAACCCCGATTTTTAAGGATTACTATCCTTTTCGGGGTTTTATTTGTCTAAAATACAACTTATTTGGCTGATATGCAAGTGCTTGTGTAGTTGTGAAAGTGCCCAAATAAATATACGACTTAATGAGTCAATGAATAACTTATTAGTATTCAATTATTAATGCACAACGGTAATTAAAGGAATAACTTACCTTTTTAAAGTAAAATGTCCTCGAAACACTCTACCATCAATTAAAATAACCAAATACCAATAATCACTCGAAGGTAATTTTTCTCCATTATAAGTACCGTCCCAACCATCACTTAAATGATTGAATTGAATAATAATTTTTCCGTAACGATCAAATATTTTTACGTCAATTCCTTGATTGTATTGAGCATTAACTCCCAATGCTTGCCAAGTATCATGGATTCCATCATTATTTGGCGTAAAATATTTTGGAAAGCCTAATACTGAAATTAGTTGTTGAGCTATTTCACAACCATTTCTATCACGTACATAAACTGTATGAAATCCTGGGAGCACATTGGTTATTATATTACTTTCTTGATAATCACCATCTATATCATCTAAAATATATTCATACACTCCTTCTCCTGTCACTTCAATAGTTACCGTATTGTTATACGTTCCTTCTTCAATTGTAATATTTTGAATTGTTGCTATACTAGAATCTAAAACTGTAATTATTCTTCTTGTACTACAACCGTTTGGATGTGTTACAATCACAGTATAAACTCCTGACTCATTTATATCATTATATGCTGTATTTACTGATGTTATTGTAGTATTAAACAGCCATTGATACGTGTAATTTTCAGGTAAACCGTTTTGAATACCTCCAAAAAGACGAATAGTATTTGGAAATATATTTGTACAGTAGTATTTAGTTTCATCATCTAATAATAAAGGTGTATCCAATACATTAACTTGCACTGTACTAACGGCAAAACACTGATTATTACTAATAATCTTTACATAAAGTAATTGAGAGTTAACATCTTTATTCTCATAAGGTGAAATTAAACCTATTCCATCAAATAACTCTTCTTCAGTTTCATAATATGTTACGATTGCATCTACTGGAATTTGAGATTGAAATGTTGCTGTAATTTGATTTAAATCAAAGTTAGAAAATCCATCAATAGTTCCTTCATCACATACAGCAAAAGGCAAAATATTAACTGTATTGTTAGAGATGCTTAATTGTACTTCGGCTATACTAAAGCATCCTGTAATTGCTTCTACTCTTGCATAAACAACTTGATTTAGAGAAATATTCTCGTAATTTGTTGGGTTTGGTATTTCTAAGTTGCTATTTAAAATCGCATCATTTTCAATTAAGAAAAAATTAGTAATCGTTAATGTTGCATCACCATTTGTAATACTTTCTTGAGCATCAAATAAATTGTAAAATGCTACTCCATCTTGATCAAAATCGCATGCTACGATTTCAGCATCAAAAACTATTGGATTAGGGCTGTATTCTATAATAATTTCTCCGTAAGAAATACAATTATTACCCAAAGTAACTTCAACCGTATAAACTGCTGCGTCAACAACTTCATAAGTTGGGTTTGTTCCAACTTGAATTCCATTTCTAAACCAACGATATGTGTTGATTCCTGCTTGAGTTGCATCTAACATAAGCGTATCGTTCTCGCAAAGTGGATTATTAGTTGAAAGTAATCTGTCTTCGCCTAAATCTGTTGATAACTGAAAACTTCCTGCTTCTAAAAATACCGCAGAATCATATCTGTAATTTTGCTCATCAGCAATAACCAATTTTACGTGATACGTTTCATTTGCAACAACATCAGCTGATGCCGTTAAAACTGTTGTTTGTCCGTTAAAATTAATTGGCGAAACTGAATCATTAAAACTTTCAAAATAAGTTTCGTTTTCGGCTTGACATCCTCCAGGAATATCTGGATGTACTGTTGTAACTTTAACAGGTATATTTGTATTTGGAACTAAAGCAATATTATCATATTGCGTACTTGCTGTTGGTCTAATCAAAAAACCAAATAAATCAGAAAAATTACATGTATTTGGATTATTTTCTTGATATTCTTCTGAAGCAAAAATGTATCTAAAACTTATTTGAGAAGTTACATTTGCAGTGAAATCAAATTCTAAAATTGTAGCGTTTAAAGTGTTTGATTCATTCAGTACATTTTCAAGATCACTATCTCCTAACCAATTTGGTGCATCATCATCGCTCAATGTTGTGTTGGGTCCTTCAGTATTTTCTAATCTTCCTGTGCTTAATACTATTCCGCTTTGAAAAGGAAAAGTAGTTCCTGAAGCATCAAAAAAACCATAACTTTGATCTGTACCGCTAAAATCTCCACCAACAACGTTGGTTACAACCACATTTTCTATACAATCACTATCAATCAAAATATCTTCAATAAGTTGTTGAGGTGTATAGGTTTGACTATCTACTTGAATATTTTGTGAAATACTCAAGAAAGGGATTAGTAAAATAATATAGGATAGTACGTTTCTCATTTGAAGTGCTAAGATATAAATACTATGTTTTTAACTCAAACAAATAGTGTTAAAGATTAAAACAGCTCTTATTAGTACTGTTTTTTAATGTTCCAAAACCCTTCAAGTGTATCTTCTCAACATATATTTACAAGAGACTTGCAAAGAGCTTAAGTCTCTTGTAAAAACAAAAAAAGTCCAAATTATGGACTTCTTTTTTATATAGTTTATTTCTAGAAATTATATCTTCTTAACTTTTACGGCGTTCATTCCTCTTAAACCTTTTTCTAATTCAAAAGAAACTTTGTCATCCTCTTTAATCTCATCAATCAGTCCGCTCACGTGAACAAAATGTTTTTCTTGTGTTTGTAAATTAATAATAAAACCAAAGCCTTTAGAATCATCAAAAAAGGAAACTTTCCCTTCTTTTGTAGGATCTTCTTCTTCGTAATCTGATCTTTTAGGGATTCCAAGAATAATATCTTCTGCAGCAACTATTATTTTATCATCAGGATCTGGAGGCGTATCTGTAATTCTTCCATATTGATCTACATAAGCCAACATATCTTCTAACTTTCCTCCTTTAACAGCATTTGCTTTACGTTCTTCTTTTTTCTTTGCTTTTAATTCGCGCTTTTTTATACGCTTTTTCTCCTTTTCACTTTTACTAAAAGTCTGTTGTGATTTTGCCATTTATTGTTTTACTATTTTTTTATTAATTCCTTTTTTTCTGTTTTGCAAGATATAAAATTCTTTTATAAAAATAAAATCTTACTCTTCTGGAGGTCTTCCATGGATTTCTTCAAAATCTCTATCAAAATTTTCATTAAGATAAACACGTAATTTCTTACGGTAATCTTCATTTAACCAATCGATAAAATTAAAGGTACTTCTGCAAATACATTTACTGTATCTATCAATTCTATGATTTATATCGTCTCCAAGCATTTTCGCAAGTCCCAATGCATCATATACATCTTCACTATTTTCAATACATATTTTTGCGTGCTGTTTGATTGATTTTTCTAAAACAACTTTTGATGACTCTCCTTTTGCAATTGATTCTATATATGTTTTTTTAATATCAAAATATACTTCTTCAGAATCGGCAAACTCTTCTCTCAATTCTGAAGGCATTTCGTACCTAAAATTACTTTCCAATTCTTCATCATTCAATAATCTATCTACATAATAATCGGGAGATCTAAATATTTTTTGCCAATCAAGATCTGCTCCCCAAGATCCGAAACGATGATGATTATTCCCTAAATCGATAATAGAAAACTTTGATTTGTTCTTTAATATTCTCGAACCACGACCAACCATTTGATAATACAAACCTAAAGATTTTGTTGCTCTGTTTAGTATAATTGTTTCTATCGTTGGCTCATCAAACCCTGTGGTTAAAATACTTACTGATGTAATTATTGCATGAGGTGTTTCTTTAAACCATTTTAACAAAGCTGCTCTATCTTTTTTAGAAACTGTATTGTCTAAATGTGCTATTGGATATCCTGCAGCCTTAAAGGTTTCATATACGTGAATAGATGTATTAATTCCGTTATTAAAAATAAGTGTTTTCTTTCCTTTAGAATGTACTTCATAAGCATATAACAACTTAGAAAGCATATCATTATTGGTATATAAATCTTCTGATGATTTTACAGTATAATCTCCATTTGAACCTATTTCAAGCGATGTTAATCCAACATTGTAAGAGAATGTTTCTGCTCTTGCCAAAAATTCATTTTCTATCAATGATTCTATTGATTCTCCAGCAATTAACTCATTATAGTTATCTTTCATTGGTAGTTTTACATTCGAACTCAAAGGTGTCGCTGTAACGCCAAGAATAAAAGATTTTTCAAAAAACTTAAATAATTTGGTAAACGAGTTATAATGCGCCTCATCAATAATCACCAAACCAATGCCAGAAATATCAAGTTTATCATCATTCAAACGATTGTTTAGCGTTTCAACCATTGCAACAAAACACTGGTAATTATCTTGATCTTCTAAATTTGCCTTGCTATCTACTACTTTGTTTACAACACCAAATTCTGTAAGCATATTTGAAGTTTGTTTACACAATTCCACTCGATGTGTCATTACCAACACTCTTTTTTTATGATGCTTAAGGTATTGCCTTACAATTTCAGAAAAAATTACCGTTTTTCCTCCTCCTGTTGGTAATTGGTATAACAAATGGTAATCGTCTGGAGCATCTTCAAATGCCTTAAAAATTTTATTTATTGCACCTTTTTGATAAGTATATAAATCTTTTCCTGTTTTTCTTTCTTGTAATTCAGCAGTAGTAACTTCCAACTATTTTTCTTTTTTGATGATATGCAAAAATACACCCTTTATTAAATTTTAATAGTTAATTTTATAAAATATTATTAACCGTTTCATTTAATAACTTTTTATCAACCCGAAATTTTAACTTTTTTAATGAAAATACAGGATAATCAGCACTTTATGATTTATAAACCGTATGGCTATTTGAGTCAGTTTATAAATAATCAAACCAAGAGAAGTAATAAAAAATTATTGAGCGGATTGTACTCTTTTCCTAAGGGAACAATGGCAATCGGAAGACTGGACGAAACCTCTGAAGGCTTATTACTTTTAACTACTGATGGAAAAACAAGTGAATTCATACGAAGTAGTAAAATAGAAAAAGAATATTATGCTCAAGTTGATGGTATTATAACTGATGAAGCCGTAGAACAATTAAAAAACGGAGTTGAAATTGGTTTTGATGGTACTAAGTATCAAACCAAGCCTTGCAAAGCGTTTAAAATAAAAACTATTCCTAATTTTCCTGAGAGAAGTAAAAAAATACGTGACGAACGTCATGGTCCTACAAGTTGGGTTTCTATTACGCTGAGAGAAGGTAAGTTTCGTCAAGTGCGAAAAATGACTGCTGTTGTTGGATTTCCAACCTTGAGATTGGTGCGTGTTAGAATAGGGAAATTTCAATTAAACACTATGAAATCTGGCGAAGTGATTGAGGTTGAGGTTGAAGAGTTTGTCGCTTGATATAAGTTGCTTTTTCGACTATTCACACTGTTAATTTGAGTCGCAGTGTGAATCACTATCTATTTTTCTTTTTTAGGCATTGGTCCACGCAAGTGAATAATCAATCCGTTTAAAAAATTACGTAGAATCTGATCGCCACATTCCATGTATTTTGGATGGTCTTCATTTCTAAAAAGCGCATTTAATTCACTTTTAGAAATTTTAAAATCTACCAAAGCAAGAATTTTTACCATATCATCATCTCGTAACTTATGCGCTACACGAATTTTCTTAAAAATATCATTGTTTGTCAATCCCATAATTTATATCTTAGTCTCTGTCATTTTAATTCCCAATCCTTTTTGAATCTCTTGCATTTTGTGCATATCACTTGGAATAATCAATGCAATAGAATATCCTGCTTTTCCTGCTCTTGCTGTTCTACCACTTCTATGTGTATAATATTCTAATTTTTCTGGTAATTGATGATGAATGATAAATCCAAGGTTGTTTACATCAATTCCTCTTGCTGAAACATCAGTCGAAACAAGAATGTCGAGCGTTTTTTTTCTAAACATTCGCATTACTTTATCTCGTTCTCTTTGTTGCATATCGCCCTCTAAGCCATCAACAGAAAAACCCTCTTCTTTTAGTATCTCTACTAAATTTCTTGTTCCTGCTTTTGTTCTACAAAAGATAATTCCTCTATCGTCTCCTCTACTTTCGAGCAACCTGATTAGCGCATTCGTTTTTTCTTTTAGCGTTGTCTTAACAAACAAATGCGTTATGTTTTCATTGACACGTGCATTTTTATTCACTTCAACTTTCACTGCATTTGTTGACATATAAGTCTTTACAATTCTTTGAATTTCTTGAGGAAATGTTGCCGAAAACAACCAAGTATTACGTTTTCCATTGGTATATTTTAAGATTCTATTTAGCTCTTGCTTGAAACCCATACTTAGCATTTCATCTGCTTCATCGAGTACAATTATCTTTATTTGTTGTAGATTGATAGTTCCTCGCTCAATCAAATCAATCAATCTTCCTGGAGTTGCAACAACAACATGTGTTGTACGTTCTAATGATTTTATTTGTTTTTCTATTTTTTCTCCGCCATATACGGCTTCTACAAAAATTCTGTCATCAACATATTTAGTAAACTTAAATAATTGCTTCTTTATTTGTTGAACCAATTCTCTTGTTGGTGACAAAATTAAGGCTTGAATTACAGGTTTTGATGTGTCTATATGATGTAATATTGGCAATCCATAGGCAGCAGTTTTTCCTGTTCCTGTCTGAGCCAAACCAATAAAATCGGTTTTAGAATCTAATAATGTTGGAATTGCTCTTTCTTGTATTTCAGTTGGGATTTTAATTCCCAACTCTTTCAACCCTTTTATATAATCTTTGTGAACTCCAAGTTCTTTAAATGTTGACATATTTTATTTTTCAGAAAGTGCAAAGATACGCCTTATTTATAAGAAAATATTACTCTATTTTCATTCAATTCAAACTAAATATCATCCATGAAAAATATTTTTCACTATATTTATAAACTATTAACTAAATAAAAACCAAACAATTATGTCAAACTTAATCAACAAACCAAGTGTAGGCTTTTGGATAATAAGTGTTATTGCGCTTATATGGAATGCTGTGGGAGCAAATCAATACATACAACAAGCTTATCAAACAGATGCCTTCAAAGCAATGTACTCTTCAGAGCAACTAGAAATAATCAGCAGAACGCCGTCATGGGTTACAGCAGTGTTTGCAGTTGCTGTATTTGCTTCGCTTTTGGGATGTATCCTATTGTTGTTAAAAAAGAGATCAGCAATATCTTTATTCAAATTAGGTTTATTAGCAGTGATAGCCCAATCAATCTATAATTTATTCTTAAACGAAGGAAAAGATACGTACGGAACCTTTGAATATATAATGTTGTTAATGATACCAATTGTGGCAATTTTCTTGCTGATATATTCTAAAAAAGTGCATGCAAAAGGCTGGCTGTCTTAAAAAAGTTCTAAAAATGAATTTTAGTCTTTTTTTTAGTTAATAATCTAAAAGTTCTTGCAAATCAGTTGCAAATTTATTTTTAGATAAGTAGTTAAATTCCAATTGTTTTGCAAACGGGATTGGTGTTTCTATACTCGTACAACGTTTTACGGGGGCATCTAAAAACTCAAAACAATTCTCAGTAATCAATGCTGATAAATCTGATGCTATTCCACCAAACTGGCTATCTTCTTGCAAGATAATTACTTTTCCTGTCTTTTTTACAGATGCATAAACGGCATCAGTATCTAAAGGTTGTAAGGTTCTTAAATCAATCAAATCCGCTGAAATAGTATTGTTTTCTAATGCTGCTAAAGCCCAATGAACTCCTGCGCCGTAAGTTACAATTGTCACTTTATTTCCTTCTTTCAATAAATTTGCTTTTCCAAACGGAATCGTAAAGTAATCATCCGAAACATCTTGATAAACAGAGCGATACAATGCCTTATGTTCAAAAAACAATACAGGATTTGGATCTTCTATCGCAGTTGCCAATAATCCCTTCGCATCTTGTGGAAATGCAGGATAAACTACCTTTAATCCTGGAGTGTGTGTAAACCACGCTTCGTTTGTTTGGCTATGAAAAGGTCCTGCCTGAACATCTGCTCCGCAAGGCATACGCAATACAATATCAGCATTTTGTTGCCAACGATAATGAGATTTTGCCAATAGATTTATAACAGGATTAAAGCCTGAAGTTATAAAATCAGAAAATTGTAATTCTACAATACTTTTATAACTGCTAATTGACAAACCGTAAGCAGTTTCGATAATTCCTGATTCACAAATTGGTGTATTTCGTATTCTATCTTCGCCAAATTTCTCTAAAAACCCTTCAGTAATTTTAAAAACACCTCCATATTCTGCAATATCTTGTCCCATGATAATTAAATTATCATGTTTCTCCATAGATTGTCTCAATCCGTTAGAAATCGCATCAACTAAGCGAATATTACTTTTCTTTTCTGATGACTTTACTTCTTGATAATCAAAATTTTGAAAAACATCACTTAATTCATTTTCAACTGTTGATTCTATCGGCTCTTCGGCAAATGCAATTTTTAAATTTTCATCAATTTCATTGCTATATCCTTTCTTGATTGTTAAAATTTCATCGAGCGTAATTAACTTTTTATCTAATAAATATTTTTGAAAGTTTTTAATCGGATCTTTTTCTGCCCATTCTTCGGTCAATTCTTTTGGAACATACTTTGTACCACTCGCCTCTTCATGCCCTCGCATTCTAAAGGTTTTAAACTCTAATAATATTGGTCTTGGATTTTTACGAACATCTTCTGTCAATTCAGAAACCTTCGTATAAACTTCAATTATATTATTACCATCAATAATGTGGCTTTCCATTCCATAACCAATTCCTTTATCAGCAATGTCTTGATTTTTAAACTGTTGGGAACTCGGTGTTGACAGTCCATAACCGTTGTTTTCAATGCAAAAAAGTACTGGTAAATTCCAAACAGAAGCAATATTTAGTGCTTCATGAAAGTCTCCTTCGCTTGTACCACCATCACCAGAAAAAACAACTGTAACTTTCTTCTCTTTTTTCAATTTATGTGCCAATGCTATTCCATCAGCAACACCTAACTGTGGTCCAAGGTGAGAAATCATTCCAATAATATTGAATTCTTGTGTGCCAAAATGAAATGAACGGTCTCGACCTTTGGTAAAGCCACTCTTCTTGCCTTGCCATTGACTAAACAACCTATTTAACGGGATTTCGCGTGTTGTAAACACACCTAAATTTCGATGCATTGGCAAAATATATTCATCTTTTGTCAGTGCAGTAGTTACACCTACAGAAATTGCCTCTTGACCAATTCCAGAAAACCATTTTGAAATCTTCCCTTGACGTAATAACACCAACATTTTCTCTTCAATCATTCTCGGTTTGAGCATTGACGTGTAGAGTTCAATTAACTGACTGTCAGATAGATTATGTTTTTTATAAGTAATGATAGCGTACGTTTTAAAATTTGTTAAATATACTGTAAAAATTATGACAACATAAAAAATCTTCATCAAAAAAATGATGAAGATTTATAATTGTATAAGTCTAAGTAAATTTCTAAAACTCTCTAAAAACAGAGTGCATCAAACGCTTTTTATCATTGATGCTCTCTTCGAGCGATATCATAGTTTCTGTACGTGCAACACCATCAATCTCATCAATTTTAAAGATAATCTCCTTTGCATGATTCGTGTCTTTTGCTCTAATTTTACAAAAAATATTATATTTTCCTGCAGTAATATAGGCAACAGTAATATTTGCAATCTTTCGCAACTCTTCAATAACTTCTTTTGTTCTTGATGTTCTTTCTAAAAAAATTCCAATATGAGCAATAAATGAATAATTCATTTTCTCATAATCAATAGTTAAAGTTGAGCCTTTAATAATTCCTTCTTCTTCCATTTTCTTTACACGAACATGTATAGTTCCTGCAGAAACAATAAGTTTCTTGGCAATATCTGTGAATGGAGTTCGAGCATTATCAATAAGTATATCTAAAATTTGATGGTCAATCTCGTCTAAAGTAAATTTTTTCATATTGCATTGTATAATTTAGTAGCTTACAACAATATTACTGAATTTATTTCAATAAAAATGAATTATCTTTAAAAAATATTCAATAAATTATGGTTTATACAACTTTTTATTCAAATTGATTTCTTTATGAGCAAGGTAATCTTTTAAATCTCCCGTTTTTTCAACTGATTCATATATTTCAAGTGCTCCATTTGCTGAAACTCTGTACTTAAATAACATGCCAACATCAACTATTTTCTCTTCTGAATCTTCAAAAATCATTGCATTTCGATAAATAATATCAAAGAACTTTTTCTCATTATTTGGGATATTGAAATAATCTTTGAAATCATCATAAACATCATTAATTGCTATATAATACAAGCCTTGTAGCAAAGCGAAGAAATTATATTTTCGAGTGATTTCTCGTTGATAATCATTCGAAAAATGTCCTGCTTCAATCAAAATAGTATTATGACCTAACTTCTGAAAAGTATCTCCTGTTGCGGTCGGATAAAACTCGTCAGTATAGCGACCAATATGATTTGGGATGGCTTGTCGCAATAAATTATTCATCGCTACAATAACAGCCATTGTTTTTGTTCTACCTTTGGTGATAGTACGTCTTTCATCTTCTGATGGTGCTAAAAACGATATTGTTGCTGGATTTTTAGTTCCTTCTACATTAAAAATTGTACGTTGATCATGTAGATTAAAGCAAAAATGAGGTTTGAATTTATCTAAAATATCGCGTAAAAACTGACTTTCAATTGCTTTTCTATCGACTGCATCTCTATTCAAATCAATGCCTTTAGCGTTTTCTCTCGTATATGTGATTGCTCCGTCTGGATTGAGCATCGGAATAAAAATAAGTGTACAATTACTCAATACTTGTTCTCTTATTGCTGATAATTCTCCTGAATTCTCGAAAAAATTGAACAAATCAAAAAGTACTTTCGTTCCTGTACTTTCATTTCCGTGCATTTGCGACCAAATTAATACTCTTTTCTGCCCATTTCCGATAGAAATACTGTGAATTAGAAGTCCGTTTTCAGAAAAACCTTCTTTTTTTACTAAAAAATTATTATTTAAATTTTGAATTAAAGGCTCAATATCATCCAATAAAATTCGTAATCCTGATAGTTTTGATTCAAAATTAGCGGCATACCATTTTTCAAATTTGTCTAAATTGATTGATTGCATAGTACAAAAATAAACAATCGAAAGTTTACAGTTGTAATAAAATTAAAATAGATTTTACCTATCTTTTTATGCTAATGGCTTAACAAATACCTCACAATTCTATTCATGTAAAAAATAATATCAATTTTATTTATAATACATGATTAATTTATTTATTTTTAATTAGTTATAATAGTTTACCTAAACTAATGTATTAATATAATTTGTATTGCTTTAATTACATTTGGATATGATTTAACGATAGTTTACTTTTGTAACATTCTATAATCTGTTACAATGGTAAACAATCTTGAATTCGCTGAGCGACTAAAAAAAATGATGCTTTTTTATGGATTAACAGCAACTGCTTTGGCAGAATCTATAGAGATACAGCGCTCAAGTATTTCACATTTGTTATCTGGAAGAAACAGACCAAGTTTAGATTTTGTTTTGAAGGTTTTAGAAAAATATCCTGAAGTAGAATTGTATTGGCTATTAAACGGAAAAGGTACTTTTCCGAAGGAAGAAAAAATAGAAGTAACTGCTCCTACTCTATTTCAAGAAAATGATACTGATTTTGACTTAGATAAACTTTCAAAAGATGAAAGTATTGATAAAATCATTATTTTTTATAAAAATGGGACTTTTAAGAGTTATAAGTAGTGAGATTATCTTATTTATTCTTTCCTTTTAAACAATTTAGAACCATATTTTAGTGTTATAAATATCAACCCTAAATGTACTGCCCAATAAAATACTCCTCCTAAAATCTGACCTGTTTCATATCCATCTTCAATACTTGAAAATACCCTTGTAAGTCCAACAATTGCTTGTAAAAACGACATAATTCTACCAAAAAAAGAAAGTGTTAAAATTATTCCTACAACTATTAAAACAACTCCGATTAATTTTCTCATGGTTTCCTTGTATTTATATAGAATGGTTAAGGAAAATTCTATCGTCAGAAAGCGAATATACCTGTTTTACATTATAAAATCAAAACTACTCCATCAACCGCGCCATTCCAGTACGTATGACAAGTTCCAATTCCTTTTTATTAGTGTTATCTGTTTTTCGTTGTAAATCAACCATTTGACGTAAAAAATTAGTCGCAGCAATATCGCCTCCATACTTTTTATATTGCTTTCCTGCTATTGTAAGACTATTTACTAAATTACTTATTGCTTCTTTATTATTGCTCTCTGCAATCCATTGAAAAGCACTTTTATAGGTATTGGCTGTTTTGGCGTCTCGCGAGAAAAACAAGTTTCTTATCAAATATTTTGAGATATAAGTCATATACTTATCATCTCTGTTTTCTAAATAATATCCTGTCAAAACTTCTGACATATTTTCTTTTACATTCTCAGAAAGCGCATCTACTTTTTGCAAAGTGTTCTGCTTGTCCAATTGATATAAGGCTATCACAGCGCTCTCAACCACTTTATAAGACTCGCTATTCATCGCCTTTGAAAAATGATTGATATACTTTGGATCTACCAATTTTGCCAACGTTATATTTGCCGCTGCTTGCACAAGTGTGTATTTGTCATTCTTTGCTAGGTTTTCAACAACCTTAATTGCTGTTCCCTTTGAATATTTATTTTTTAAATCTAAGTTTTCGAGTGCAAAAATTCGTAATTTAAATGATTTATCGCTCAATGCCTTTGTCATTGTTTTAAAGGCTTTAGCATCATCTTGATCTTTTGAAATATACTCAAGTGCATTTCTCCTTGTTAAATAATTTTCAGCCTTATCGTATTGATATATCCACTCATCTAAGGTTTTCTCATGAATAATTTCTGACAATAATGTTCCTGTTGGCTCAACAACGACTGCTTTTAATTTCGAACTCAAAGGGAATTCAAACGAACGGCGCTGACCATCAATCCAAACTTTGTGTGATGCTTTTCCGTTTTGCTCATATACATCAATAGTTAAAGGGAATTCAAACACATTTTCGTTTTGTATAATGTCTATCGTTACTTTTTGCTCAAACTGCCCTAAAACTTGTCTTATTTTTATCTTCGGATGTCCTTTTCCGAAAAACCATTGATTAAAAAACCAATTCAAGTCTTTTCCGCTAACATCTTCTAAAGCCAAACGCAATTGATGTGCTTCTGCTGTACCAAATTTATTATCAATCAAGTACTTTTTTAACCCAGCAAAAAAAGCAGCATCGCCTAAATAATTACGCAACATGTGCAAGATTGCTCCTCCTTTTTCGTAAGTAATTGCATCAAACATGTCATTTGGAGAGTCGTAATTAAAACGAATTAAATGTTTCTTTTCGCTTTTGTCTCCTCCTTTAAAATACTTTTTATTTGCTGTCATTAAATAATCATCAGCATACTCTTTTCCGTATTCGTGTTCAAACCACAAATATTCGCTGTAATTTGCAAAAGCCTCATTCATAGTAAGGTTAGCCCAACTCTCTGCAGTTACCAAATCTCCAAACCAATGGTGAAAAACTTCATGTGCAATTGTCGATTCCCAAGAATTCTCGTCAATCAATTCTCCTTTATCTTGATATGCACTCGCTGAATGTGAAACTGCGGTCGTGTTTTCCATCGCTCCACTTATATAATCTCTCACAACTATTTGGCTGTATTTATCCCAAGGATATTCAACGCCTAACAAATCTTCAAAAAATTGAAGCATTCTTGGTGTTTTACCAAAAATATCTCTTGCGACATTTTCATATTTCTTTTCTACATAATATTCTATCGGCTTTCCTTTCCAAGTATCTTTTACAACACTAAATTCTCCTACAGCCATAAAAAACAAGTATGGAGCATGTTTCTGTTCTTGTTTCCAAATATCAGTTCGCGTTCCGTCTGTGTTTTCTTTTTGATTGATAAGTGTACCATTAGAAAGTGTTACAAATTCTTTCGGAACTGTCATTGCAATTTCTTGTGTTGATTTTTGGTTTGGTGTATCTATTGTTGGAAACCAAACGCTATTATTTTCTGTTTCTCCTTCTGTCCAAATTTGAGTTGGTTTTTCAGTATCTTCATCTCTTGGGTCAATAAAGTAGAGTCCCTTTGCTTCTGAAGCACCCATTTTCACAACCTTTTCTGGTTGCGAAGTGTATTTTATATAAATCGTATATTTTTCCTCTTTTTGATACGTTTTATCTAACTCGACAATCAATTCTTTATTCTCAAAGTAGTTATACGGAGCCTTCATTCCGTTTATCATTACTTGATGAATCAACATTCCTTTAGCATCAAGTGTAACTTTTGAAGTCGGACTAAAATGTGGCGTTAAGGTTATCCACGCTTCGCCAAATAAGAGGCTATTTGGAATATCAAACTTCACATCCAATTTTGTGTGAACTAAATCATTTACTTTATCTCTTTCGCCTTTGTATTGGTTTGTTTGAGCATTTGTAAGAAAAGAGAAACAAAAAGCAAGAGTGATTATTAATTTATTGATATTCATAAGGGTTTTAATTTTGTTGATTGCAAAAATAAGTTTTTACTTATAATTCCTAGTTAATGTAACGTTAAAAAGGCGCTTTGAGTTACTCAAAGCGCCTTTAAAATAGTAGTTTTTTATGACTAATTCAAATTCTTAAAAAAAGATTCTAATCCTTTTAAATCTCCTTCGTCTCCATCATATTTAATTTCATTCGCCAATAACATCATTTTAGAAGGATCCATATCCTTTCCTAAAATACGTATCAATGCAAATCCTTTTGATCTGTCAGAGCCAAAAACGATTACTTCATCAATAGCATTATCTTCACCTAAAAACTTAATAGTAAACGATTGTTTTCCTCCTACAGAAATTAATTCTTGATACTTTGGATTGTTTAATATTTCTTTTACTTTTTGTTTTTCAATCTTATATTCCGCTTCATTGCCGTCTTTTAATTGAAACCCTAAAAAGTTTACTTTCTTGATAGACTTCAATGTTTCTTTTACCTCTACTGATACATTCTCATCTTTAAGACTCAATATACTTGCAGGAATATCCAACGAAATGAAATCTGTATTTTCATTACTATCTACATAGTATTTTTGTAATGACGGATGTTTATCACACGAAATAGTAAGCAATGCAATTACTGCTAACAGTCCGAAATGTTTCATATATTTTTTCATCTTATTTTGATATTAGTTGGTTAAAAAAACTTTCGAAAAATTCGAGAGTTTTTAAAAATTTATTTTTTTGCTTTCTTCAAATGCTTTGCACCTTTAATATTGAACTTTTCAGTCAATTCTGCAATTTTATTTAAATCAATATCTCCTGTTAAAGAAAGAATTACTGCTTCTGCTTTACGCTCATCGTTATCATCAAAATGCTTTCCGATACCGTTTACAAACATTAAAAGTTCTTTTACATGATCGTCATTTCTACCTTCTTTTACATATATTCTCACATTTGCTTCTTTATCATCTACTCTAAAAAGTTCTTCTAAATTTGAAGACTTTAAATATGATTTTACTGTCTTTTGCATATCTACAGCGATAGATTTACTTTCTGTAGTAAAAACTTTTAATCCATCAAGGTTCTCTATCATAGACGCATATTCTTTGGCTTCTTCACTTCCACCGCCAAACTTTGCCATCAATTGAAAAGCTTTTTTACTTACTGCTATTGTTGTTACATTATCGTTTCCATCAAATTTATCAAAAACTGATGTCTGTGCATTCCCTAAAAATGGAACTAATGCTATTGCTATTATTAAAATTATTTGTTTCATGATTCTCTTATTTTACTGGTTGTTTAAAAATTTTGTTTGTTGTTGTTTGATACTCTCCCAAATATCCTATCGCTGCTGTCCCTTTATTCATGTTTTTTGACAATAATTGAAAGGCTTTTTGGGTTTGTTCAAAAGCAATTTCTGCTTCTGCTCTCTCTTGGATATTGTTATATCCTGTGTAAACGCTAAAAAGTATTGCTACTGACGCTGCTACTGAAAACCATTTCCAATTCGTCTTTTTGGTTTTTAATTGGATGGTTTTTGTATAACGCTCGTTTCTACTTTCAGCAAAATATCCAAATAATGCTTGATATTCTTCCAAGTGTGGAGCAACTTTACTGTTTACAAAATAATCTTGTAAAACTGCTTCTTCTTGCAAAGTCGTCTCTGCATCGAGATATTTTTCTATTAATTGTTCAATCTTAATTGATTCCATAATTGTGCTGTTTAATCAATTGTTCTCTTATTATTTTTCTGGCTCTTGATAGTGCAACTCTAACCGCTGTTTGCTTTATATCAAGCATCTTGCCAATTTCTTCGTATTCGTATTGTTCTACATCTCTTAGTTGAATAATCATTCGTTGTTGCTCTGGCAACTTTGCTATCAATTGATGTACTATTGATACGCTATCATTCAAATTTGTCTTTTTATCTAAAGACGTTCCGTTCTCTCGATAATTACTATGAACTAATGATAAATTACTTGCTTGTTTTGATTTTAATCTGTCAAAACAATAATTTTTTGTCATTGTCATTGCAAATGCTTCCACATTTTTATAAGAACTTATTTTCTCTCTATTCCTCCAAAGTTTTAAATACAATTCTTGTGTTGCATCCTCAGCCTCTTCAGTCGATACCAATAATCGTTTCGAAAATCGAAAAACCTTATCTTTAAAAGGCATTACTAATTTTAAAAACTCTTTTTGGTTCATTATTCAGTCTCGTTGATTCTTATTTGTTTTCGTTCAGTTACAATTATGACGAGCAAGTTACGTTTTTGTAACACAGACTATTTAATTTTGTAATATTTTTTAATACCTTGCGACTATAAACTCACAATTATACACTTATTATATGAAACGTTTTCTATCTATTTTTGCTTTAGCAACATTACTTTTTGTTGAAATTAGTTGTACTAAAGACGACAACAATAATATTCCTGATGATGTAGAAATCCAAAATTTTATTTGGAAAGGATTAAATGCTTTCTATTTTTGGCAACAAGACATTGATAATCTTGCAGATGATAAATTTTCTTCTCAAAACCAATTAAATACTTTTTTAGAAGGATATTCTCAACCTGATGAATTATTCTATTCGTTATTAAATGACTACCCAAACGTAGATAAATATTCTTGGATTGTTGATGATTACATTGCTCTAGAGCAATTACTACAACAAGGAGTTTCTGGAACTACAGGCGCAGAATTCGGATTGGTGTTAGAAACAGGAAGTCAAACCGATATATATGGCTATATCAAATATATTATACCAGGATCTGATGCAGCGAGTAAAAATAACAAACGAGGAGA
>JAKITY010000048.1 GCA_021647835.1 Flavobacteriaceae bacterium
AGATGCGTAATGCTTTAAGAACATTAGTGCTATTTTTCCCTTAGGACTAAAAAGGTTCCTTGTGCCTTTGTTGTTTTCTTGGAGTTGAAAACTCTTTATCATTTTATCAAAAGGTATTGCTACATAGATTTTACCTAAATCACTCGATAAAAAGCGCTCAAAATAAATGTCAAAACTCTCTTGAACATTAAAAAATGATAATTCGTGCTGAAATTCAGAAATTCTTCGTATTTTAGACATAGACTAGATTTTAGAACTCCGATTTTTAAGGATTACTGTCCTTTTCGGGGTTTTATTTGTCTAATAATACAATTTATTTGGCTGATATGCAAGCGCTTGTGTAGTTGTGAAAGTGCCAATATAATGCGATTTCTCCTAAAGTCGAAATGACACTCTTGTTTACTTTTCTATTTATACACTTCTTTCACAAAGTCTTCATAAGACACTTTCTTAGTCTTAAATGTCATTTTTTCTTTGTAGAAAGTCAACAATTTAGAACTCATTAATTGCTCTTGTAAACGTTTTGCTTCTTCTTGATTTCCAAGAACTCTGTTCGCAATATCTTCCAACTCTTTATTCTCAGGATTTAAGTTTCCGTATTGTGCCATTTGATTTTTGATAAATTCTTTAGCATAGTCTTTCAACTCTTCATACGAAACTTGCAAGTTATTATCTTTGATTATTTTACCTTCTATTAATTGGTAACGCAATCCTTTTTCAGATTTGTTAAATTCCTCCGTTGCTTGCTCGTCAGTCAAAGGATTTTCTCCTGCTACTGCCAACCATTTTTTTAAAAAATTGGCTGGTAAATCAAATTTTGTGTTGTCAATAAAATATTCAGTAATTGCATTTAGCAATTGCTGATCTGCTTGCGATTGAAATTGTTTCTCAGAATCTTCTTTGATTTTTTCTTTCAATTCTGATACTGTTTTTACATTGTTTTTTCCGAAGATTTTATCAAAAAATTCTTGATCTAACCCTGCTAATTCAGTAAACGTAATATCTTCAACAGTAAAAGTTAACGGAATGTTTAAACCATGAACTTCATCATGTCCTAAACCAGTTGCTCCCATTAATTTATGCTCGTCAGAAAACAATCCTTTGGTTTTCAACTCGATAACATCACCAACCTTTGCGCCAATAAATTGTTTTTGATTTGATTTTCCTTTTACATCTTCAAGAACAAAACTCGATTTTTTCTCAATTTCTTTTTCTTCATTTACAAATGTTCCTGTAACATTTACACCTTCAGCAATCACATCTTTTGCAGACATTTTACCAAAACGTTGTTGCAAGTTCTCAACTTCTTTGTTGATTAATTTATCATCTGCAACAATATCATATTGTGTTACTTTCTTTTTTGCATCAAGATTTACATCAAATTCTGGTGCTAAACCTAACTCGAATTCAAATGAATAATCTTTTTTATCCCAAGAAAAGTCTTCTTTCATTTTTGGTAACGGATTACCAAGAATATCTAATTTTTCTTCAGTCAAAAACTTATTCAATGAATCTTGAATCAATTTATTCACCTCATCAATCATGATTGATTTTCCGTATTGTTTCTTCACCATTCCAAAAGGAACATGTCCTTTTCTAAATCCAGGAATATTCGCTTTTTTAGAATAATCTTTTAAAACTTCAGCAACTTTACTAGAGTAATCTGCTTCAGAAATTTCAATTTTCACAACTGCATTTAACTTATCAATATTTTCTTTGGTAATGTTCATTTGACTTTATCTTTATATAAATCTTACTTAATATACTTTTATCTTTCAATAATTGCGGATGCAAAATTAGTACTTTTTACTGTATTAGCAAAGCATAACACATCCATTTTAACTATTTCTTTTTATCCTTTAAAAACGAATAAAGTACTGATTGTAAAAATGATAGCAAGATACTAAAGAGTAGTGCAATCCAAAATCCACTAACTGCAAATCCGTCTATAAAATAATCAGCAATTAAAATAATAATCGCATTTATAACGAATAAAAACAAGCCCAAACTAACGATTGTTGCTGGTAAAGTGAAAAATATCAATAATGGTCGCACAGTAACGCGTAATAATCCTAAAGCGATTGCTACATATATTGCTGATTCTGGTTTTGCGAGGCGAACTCCAGGTAAGAAGTGTGCCAAAGCAATTACTGAAAGGGCTGTAAATAATATTTTAATAATAATTTTCATGTTTTATATTTTATAATTATGTGTTCTCGATACAATTTTTGTTCATTTAAATCACAAAAACCATTCGAACTGACGAAAACTCATCAACGAATACTATGCCAAACCATTACTTGTCCAAAAAACTGACAACTTCATCATAAAACTGCGTTGGATTGTCGGCATGAATCCAATGACCTGCATTTTTGACAGTTACAATACTAGATTTTGGAAAATGTGATTCTATCAACGGAACATCATCTTTCCCTATATATCCAGATTTTTCTCCACTTAAAAAAAGTATATCCTTATCAAATTGAGTAAGTGAAGGTAAACCAATTATAATCTCGTTATAATTTTCGGTTAAAACTTCTAAATTGAAGCGATATTTATAGCCTTCTTTTCCATTTCTCGTAACATTTTTCATTAAAAACATCCTAATTCCAGCATTCGAGATATATTTTTTAAGCACTTCTTCTATTTCTTTTCTTGATTTTTGAACAGTAAAATCTATCGCATTTAGCGCAACTAAAATATCTTGATGATGCGTAGGATATTCTCTTGGAGAAATATCCGCAATGATTAATTTTTCTATCTTTTCTGGATAATTCACTGCAAATAACATCGCTGTTTTTCCGCCCATAGAATGACCTAGCAAAATTACATTTTCGAGATTGTAATGCTCAATATAATACAATAAATCGTTAGTAAGTAACTCAAAATCAAATGCTGATGAATGAAAACTTCGCCCGTGATTACGCTGGTCAATTAAATGAACTTCATAGTTCTCTGCAAATTTATTTCCAAGTGTTTTCCAGTTATCGCCCATACCAAGGAATCCGTGAAGAATTAAAAACGGTTTTCCTTTTCCTAATATTCTTGAGTGTAATAGTCCCATTTTTGTTTTTTAATTTGCCATTATCATTTCGAACGAGGAGAAATTTCATCATATTGAAAGCGTAATTATGAGGATGCGACTTCTCCTGTCGAAATGACATAACTTCGCTTTACTTTCACTTTCAACCTCAAACCCTTTACCTTTCTACTTTCACCTTTTACCCTTTTCCTTTTAACTTATACAAATACATATTCACCACATTTTCCAAACCCAAATACAATGATTCTGAAATTAAAGCATGACCTATAGAAACTTCGTCTAAATATGGCATTTGTTTAGCAAAAAAATGAATATTATCTAAACTCAAATCGTGTCCTGCATTTACTTTCATTCCCAATTCATGAGACAACTTTGACGCTTCAACATATTTATCAATTGCATTTTTATTTCCTTTTTCGTATTCTAATGCAAACTCTTCGGTATATAATTCTATTCTATCAGTTCCTATTTTTACGGCATTTTCAATCATTTTTAAATCAGCATCAATAAAAATAGACGTTCTTATATTATTTCTTTTAAATTCTGATATGACTTCCTGCAAAAAAGACTGATTTTCAATAGTATTCCATCCAGCATTTGAAGTGATTGCATCTACAGCATCAGGAACCAATGTTACTTGCGTTGGTTTTACATCCAACACCAAATCAACAAATTTTTTGATAGGGTTTCCCTCAATATTATACTCCGTTTTTATAGTCGGAATCAAATCATAGGCATCTTGGTAGCGAATATGTCGCTCATCTGGTCTTGGATGAATTGTAATTCCTTGAGCGCCAAATCCCTGAATTTTAATAGACGCTTCTACAACACTTGGCGTATTTCCTCCACGAGAATTTCGCAATGTTGCTATTTTATTAATATTTACACTTAACTTTGTCATCAGAAAAAAATAATTTTCACAAAAGTAGTTTATAATTTTGATTGAGAATGAATAACATTTAATTTAGTAACTTGCGGAATGGCTTAACTCATTCTATACCATAAAAAAAATACACGATTGCTTCGTCTAAATGAAGTGATATTGACTTTAGAAAAATGAGTTGTTTGAGTAAGTTGAAAATAGAAACCAATAGAATAGCGCGATTATAAATAAATATAAATGGACGAAAATTATCTTCCCGAAAAATGGGCGAACATCGAATTTGAAGAAAACATTTCGGAAAAAGAAACGTATAAAATCTCAACATACGGCAACGTAAAAAGTTTAAAAGTTGAGCCAGAATTTGGAATTGTAATTAAACTATTTTCTGTTGGAGGTTATAAGAGACTGCCTTTAGTTCAAAAAAGTGGAAAACGAACAGCACGATACATACACAAACTTGTTGCGCAAGCATTTCTTGAAAAAACAGATGATTCTCAAAAATTTGTAATTCATTTAGATTATAATAAAGAGAATAATAATACGTGGAATTTATCATGGGCAACTAAAAAAGAAAAAGAAGAGCATCAATTTAGCAATCCTAAATATAAAGACCCTTCTAATCGAGTGCGGAATTCAAAATTGAATGAAGGGCGCGTAAAACTCATCAAACGAAAATTGAATGACCCAAATAGGAAAACAAGGATGAAAATGATTGCTAGGCAATTTGGAATCTCTGAAATGCAATTATACCGAATAAAAACAGGGGAAAATTGGGGCTATGTAACTGTTGATTGAAATGAAAATATCAGAATACATATCAAAAGATGTAAAAGCATTGACTTTAAATAGCACAATTGGCGAAGCCAAAAAGTTATTTAATGACTTGACGTTTTCTCATATTCCGATAATAAAAAATCAACATTTGATTGGCTCAATACTTGAAAGTGATGTAAGAACGATTGATAATAATGAAGCGAAATTAGAGAGATATAAGTACCTGTTTAACGATTTTCATATCGGAATTAAAGATAATTGGATGGAGATTTTAAAGAAATTTTCAGCAAGCGAAACCAATATATTACCTGTTTTAGCAAAAAACAATACATACATTGGTTATTATGAATTGACTGATGTTTTACATTTCTTTAATGATACTCCTTTATTGAATAATGATGGATTTTTCTTAGTCATAGAAAAAGGGATTCACGATTATTCATTTAGTGAAATCTCACAAATTGTAGAGTCAAATGACGCAAAATTGGTTGGTGTTTTTATTTCAGGATATAAAAATGGTTTGGTAAGAATTACATTAAAAATTTCATCTGAAGAAATTAACGAAATCATACAATCATTCAGGCGATATGACTATAACTTATTGACCGAACATAAAGAAGATTTATTATTAGAGGAACTAAAAATCCGTTCAGATTATCTTCAAAAATACTTAAACATGTAATCAATGAAAATTGCAATTTACGGACATTACTTTAACCAAGAAGCGCAACAATATGTTGAGGATTTATTGAACGCATTAAACAAAAAAAATGCAACTATTTATATTGAAGAGCGTTTTTTAAGACTGATGAAATCAAGTTTTAAAGTTGATGGTAATTATAAAACATTTGATAATTATAATGATTTAAACAATTCTTTTGATTTCATGTTTACAATTGGCGGTGACGGAACTATTTTGCGGTCAATTACCTACTTACGAGACTCTAACATTCCAGTAATTGGTGTAAATGTTGGGCGTTTAGGGTTTTTAGCAACAGTAAACAAAGAGCATATCTCTGAAGCAATTGACAACCTTCAAAATAAAAATTACACCATAAAAGAGCGGACGCTTTTAAGCATCAATACCGAACCTAAAATAGACGCATTAGAAGATTTTAATTTTGCCTTGAATGAAATTACATTGAGCAGAAAAAACACAGCTTCTATGATTACTGTTGAAACATATCTTGACGATGAATACCTTACTTCTTATTGGGCTGACGGACTCATTGCCTCAACACCTACAGGCTCAACAGGATATTCCCTAAGTTGTGGCGGACCTGTTATTTCTCCACAGGCAAAAAGTTTTGTTCTGACACCTGTTGCTCCTCATAATTTAAATGCAAGACCATTAATTATTCCTGATAATACAGAGATAAAAATGCGTGTAAGCGGGCGAGAAAATGAATTTTTTTTATCTTTAGATTCTCGAATTGTAACGATTAATAATCAAACAACAATTCACATCAAAAAAGCATCTTTTACTATCAAAATGATTGAATTAGAAAATCATTCATTTATCAAAACCCTTCGCAAAAAGTTACTTTGGGGAGAAGACACTCGAAATAAATAGGCTTTACAACTACTTTTATTACAATATTTTAGGATAAAAACAGTTGTCAAAAAGTGCATAATATCTTATTTTAAACGAATAGAAATAACTATATTTGCACGCTATTTTATTATGGTAAAAAAGTTTTTATTTATTACAGTCCTTTGGATAACAACCTCAATTAATGCTCAAATTCACGAAGTAGGAATTTTTGTTGGCGGAAGCAACTATATTGGAGATATTGGATCGACAAGTTACATCTACCCAAACAATTTTGCAGGAGGAATTATATACAAATACAATTTAAACCCAAGAATTGCCTTGAGAGGAACATTTACTTATGCTCAAATTACAGGAGATGATGCAGACTCTAAAAATGCTGGCAGAAAACTACGTGATTTACGTTTTACCAATACTATCAAAGAGTTAGCAGTTGGTATGGAGTTCTCTTATTTTGAATACGGTTCTGAGTCAAAAAGTTTACAGCACACTCCTTATATTTTAGTTAAATTTGCTGCGTATAATTACAATGTCGCGGCAAGAGAAACTGCTCCAAATCAATATACTTATAAAAACAAAACATCATATTCTATTCCGTTTGGATTGGGCTATAAAACAAAAATTGGAGAATCTTTTGCAATAGGATTAGAAGTCGTTGCAAGATATACTTTTAATGATAATTTAGATTTCAACAATGTTGATATTCCATCATTACAATATGGAAATCCGAATAGTAATGATTGGTATGTTTTTTCAGGGATAAATCTTGTTTATACTTTTGGACGTCCTGCATGTTATACAAATCCGCAATAAATAATTAATGGATATACTCTCACAAATAGATTCTCAAAAAGTTCCAAAACATGTTGCTGTTATTATGGATGGCAACGGTCGTTGGGCAAAGTTGAGAGGAAAACCGAGAGTTTTTGGGCATAAAAACGGAGTAAAATCAGTAAGAGAAGTTATTGATGCTGCAGGAAACGCTGGTGTAAAAACATTGACTTTATATGCTTTTTCTACTGAAAACTGGAAGAGACCAAAGGCTGAAGTAAAAACCTTAATGGCTTTATTACTTACTTCATTAAAAAAAGAAGCGAAAGAGTTAAACAAAAATAATATCAAACTTCAAATTATTGGTAATCAGGAGAGTTTACCAAAATCAGTATTAAAAGGTTTGAATAAAGTTATTGAATTAACAAAAAATAATGATGCATTAACCTTAACTATCGCTTTAAGTTATGGTTCGAGAGAAGAAATTGTTAATGCTATCAAAAATATATCTAAAAAAATTGTTAATAATCAACTTTCTATCGAAGAAATAGATGAAAATATTATAAATAATCATTTATATACATTTACTTTGCCGGACGTTGATTTAATGATTAGAACGAGTGGTGAAAAGCGAATAAGTAACTTCCTTTTATGGCAAATTGCTTATGCTGAATTACACTTTACAGATGTCCTTTGGCCAGATTTCACAAAAAATGATTTTTACAACGCACTATTAGAATATCAAAATAGAGAACGACGCTTCGGTAAAACTGGCGAGCAAATTGAAACAACAAATGAGATATAAATTATCCTTATTATTTTTTACATTTTTAACGATAAGTACCTTCGCACAAGAGAATTCTCTTGAAAATACAGCCATAAAAGTAACAGATTCAATCCAAGAAACAGGAAGTGTAGTTCTTTTTGAAAAAGGAAAGATTTATGAACTTGGAGGTATTACAGTAACAGGATTGCAAAAATTTAGTGAAAAAGCTGTTAAAGTTTTTAGCGGATTAAAAGTAGGGCAAGAAATTAAACTTCCGGGAGACAAACTTACAAGTGCTATCAAAAAATTATACGGACAAAAGCAGTTTAGTAACGTTGATGCTTATGTTACTAAAATTGACGGAAATGTAGCATATTTAGAATTTGACGTTACTGAATTACCTAAATTAAACAAAGTTACTATTCAAGGTGTCAAAAAAGGGAAAGCCAAAGAACTTCAAAAGGCAAATGATCTCACCAAAGGTGTAATGATTACAGACAACCTATTGGTAACATCAGAAAATTACATTAGAAAAAAATACCAAGAAAAAGGATTTTTAAACGCTAAAGTAACTGTAGATACTAAAAAAGATACTTCTGCCATCAATACGCTAGACATGCTTGTTCATATTGACAAAGGAGAAAAAGTAAAAATTAAAAATATTTTTATTGAAGGAAATAGTGATTTGAGTAATAAAAAATTGCGCAAAGCAATGAAAAAGACTAAAAAAGCAGTTTTTGGTCGTTTTTGGAAAAAATCTAAATACATAAAAGAAGATTTTAAAGAAGATTTGCAATCAATTATTAATGAATATAGTGAAAAAGGTCATAGAGATGCGCGAATTTTGAGTGATTCTATTTCATGGAATAATGACAAATCTATCAATGTTCATATAGTATTAGAAGAAGGCAAAAAATATTATTTTGGTGGTATTTCTTATCTTGGTAATACTGTTTATACTGACAATCAATTGGACAGATTATTAAGAATAGACAAAGGTCAAGTGTATAACTCTAAAGTCTTAAAAGAGCGTGTTTCTGGTGATGGAGGACCAGATTCTGAAGATATTACAAGTTTATATCAAAATTCTGGATATCTATTTTCGCAAATAAATTCTGTAGAAACAAGAGTAGAAAATGATTCTATATTTGTAGAGATTAGAATTCATGAAGACGAACCAGCAATTATAAGAAAGGTAACTGTAAATGGCAATGACCGTACAAATGACCATGTTGCTTACAGACAATTAAGAACACGTCCAGGATACTTATATAGTAAAGAGCAAATCATACGAAGTATCCGTGAATTGGGTCAGTTAGGGTTTTTTGATCCAGAAACTATTTCGCCAGATTTAAAACCTAATTTTTATGATAAAACTGTAGATATAGATTATTCTGTTACCGAAAAAGGTGCAAGTCAAATAGAACTTCAAGGAGGTTATGGTGGAGGATCATTTATTGGAACGCTTGGGCTTTCCTTTAATAATTTCTCAATGAAAAATATTTTTAATAAAAAAGCATACAAACCACTTCCTATGGGAGATGGGCAAACGTTATCTTTAAGATTACAGAAAAGTAGATTTTATACAACATCTAGTTTCTCATTTACTGAACCTTGGCTTGGAGGTAAAAAACCTCAATCATTATCTCTTTCTATCTATCAATCAAAACAATTTAGATTTAATCCTGCAACTCGTAGAGTTGATAAAAATCAACGTTTAAACATTATTGGAGCATCAGTTGGTTTAGGAAAAAGATTAAAATGGCCAGATGATTATTTTTCACTTTCTCAAACCATCAGTTTACAACGCTATGACTTAAAAGATTATCCTATTGCAACATTTTCATTTAATACAGGAATATCTAACAATTTAGCGTATGCCATTAACTTTGGAAGAAAATCTGCAGGACCAAACCCTGTTTTTCCAAAAAATGGTTCTGATTTTGTTATTGGAGCAAAATTAACATTCCCATATTCTTTGGTGAATAATAAAGATTATAGTACAATTTCTGATCAAGAAAAATACAAATGGTTAGAATATTATAAATTAAGTTTTAAAGGAAAATGGTACACTCCTCTTCCTGGAAAACTTGTATTAATGTCTAATTTTGAAACAGGATTTTTAGGGTCTTATAGTAATAAAGTTGGAGATTCGCCTTTTGAACGTTATTTTGTTGGTGGTGATGGACTGGCAACATTCCAATTAGACGGTAGAGAAACAATTGGATTAAGAGGTTATGAAAACTCAAGAATTTCTTCTATAGATGGAGGAACGATTTATAATAAATTTCAATTAGAATTAAGATATCCTGTAACATTAAAACCTTCGGCATCTATTTACCTTTTAGGATTTTTAGAAGGAGGTAATTCTTATAATGGTTTTGATAATTTCAACCCTTTTGAATTAAAACGTTCAGCAGGATTAGGTGTGCGTATATTTATGCCTGCATTTGGATTGTTAGGAATTGATTTTGCACATGGTTTTGACCCATTACCTGGGAGTACTGTAAAATCTGGTTGGCAAACACACTTTATTATAGGACAGCAGTTTTAATAAAAAAAGTATCTTTGTATAATGAAATAAAAACTTGGCACGGTTTTTTCTAAAAACATATTAGTTATGATAAAAAAAGTTTTTTTAACATTCGTAATAATTTCAAGTTTGACATCTTTTGCTCAAAGAGGTCAAAAAATTGGATATGTAGATATGGAATATATTTTAGAAAATATTCCTGAATATGCACAAGCACAAATTCAATTAGATCAAAAAGTAAATAAATGGAAAGGTACTCTCGACCAACTAAAAAGTGAGATTGAGACTATGAGAGCTGATTTGAGTAATGAAAAAGCATTGCTAACTGAAGATTTAATTTCTGAAAGAGAAGAAGACATCTATCTTAAAGAAGTGGATTTAAAAAATTTAGAATCTGCTTATTTTTCATCAAAAGGTAGTTTGTTTAAATTTAGAAAGCAATTGGTAAAACCAATTCAAGATAAGGTTTATAATGCTGCTCAACAACTTGGTAAAAGTCGAGGATATGATATTATTTTTGATAAATCATCTGATGTGATTATGATTTACACTAATAAGAAAGCAGACATCAGCGAGTTGGTATTAAAAAGTATTAAGCGAACTGAAAAGACTGAAACTGCAAAAGAAAAAAGAGCAGAGCGCAACAAAAAAACGCCAACAAAAGAATTGAGTGAAGAAGCTCAAAAGAAAGTTGATGAAAGAGATGCTAAACGTCAGGAAACTTTAGATAAATCAGCAAAATTAAAGACTGATAAATTAAAAAAACGTGAAGAGCAAAAGGCTGAAATTGAAAGAAAAAGATTAGAGCGCCAAAAAAAGCGTGAAGAAGTAAGAAATAAATTAAAAGAGAATAAGAAAAACTCTGAAGACGAAAAGAAAGAAAACAATTAATATAAATAAACACAACAAATAGAAAAAATGAAAAATTTAAAAACACTTTTATTAATAGCAGTATTAACTTTAGGATTTAACACAGTACAGGCACAAAGTAAAATTGCACATATCAATTTGCAGGAATTGATAGAATCAATGCCTGAAACTACAAAAATGAAAGAAGCATTAAATATGTTAGGTAAAACATATTCTGATGACATTAAAGCTTCAGCAGAAGCATTTAAATCAAAGCAATTAAAGTTTCAAAATGAAGCAGGTACTCAAACACCTGAAGAAAATGAAAGAAGAGAGTTAGAACTTAAGCAAGATGCAAATAAAATTCAATTAAGTGAACGAGTTGCTCAAGATGAATTAGGTAAAAAGAATCAAGAATTGGTAAAGCCTATCATAGATAAGGCAGATGCTGCAGTTAAAGCTGTTGCGAAAGCGCAAGGTATAGACTATGTTATTGACTCATCAATACCAACATTTATTGTTACTACTGGTACAGATTTATTACCATTGGTAAAAACACACTTAGGAATTAAATAAATATTAATTGATTTCAATAAATTAAAATCCCGATAAATATCGGGATTTTTTTTATTTTTGCTACTTATGAACTCACAGTCTATCGGTATTTTTGATTCAGGAATTGGCGGAACTTCCATTTGGAGAGAAATCACCTCGTTACTCCCTTGTGAAAACACTATTTATTTAGCCGATAGCAAGAATGCTCCTTATGGCGAAAAGTCAAAAGAAAAAATTATTGAATTCAGCATAAAAAAT
Source organism: Flavobacteriaceae bacterium (assembly GCA_021647835.1). Taxonomy (GTDB): domain Bacteria; phylum Bacteroidota; class Bacteroidia; order Flavobacteriales; family Flavobacteriaceae; genus Urechidicola. Next base: position 11,985 of record JAKITY010000048.1, read on the forward strand.
ACTGAATTGTTATTAGAGAAAGAGTGTAAACTAATTGTTGTTGCTTGCAATACAGCTACGACAAATGCTATTGAAACCTTACGAAACAAATATAACGTTCCTTTTATAGGAATTGAACCTGCAATAAAACCTGCAGCATTACAAACTCAAACAAACAGCATTGGAATACTCGCAACCAAAGGAACGTTGAGCAGTTCTTTATTTTCCGAAACTTCAGAGAAATTCACATCAAATATTAAAGTTATAGAACGAGAAGGAAAAGGAATAGTGAAATTGATTGAAAACGGAAATTTACATTCTGATAAAATGACTTCTTTGCTTCAAAAATACCTCAATCCGATGATAGAAGAAGATATTGATTGTCTCGTTTTGGGTTGTACTCATTATCCTTATTTGATTCCACAAATACAAAAAATTATTGGTGATAGTGTAAAAATTATCGATTCTGGTTTGGCTGTTGCAAAACAAACAAATGCTATTCTAGAAAAATATCAATTAAGGAATTTAACTGCTAATCGTGGGTCGCTGAGCGTAGCCGAAGTGAAGCACCAGTTTTACATCAATACTAATAAAGAGGTTTTAAAAAGTATTTTGAGTGATGTTACTTCAAGTTTCTATGTCGATGAATTGGAGTTCTAGTCCTATTGAAAAAACGACAATAAAACTGCTTTTTTGGAAGGAGCGACAGACAATTCTTTTCCGTTGTTCAAAACGACAGTTCCTCCTTTTCCTTTCTTATATGTAGTTATATAATTGACATTTACCAAATATGATTTATGGATTCTCACAAAACCATTTTCTGACAAAATTGCCTCAAAATACTTTAATGTTTTACTAACTAATTTCTTGTGACCATCAACCAAAAAAAGTTGTGTGTAATTATCGTCAGCCTTACAGTATAAAATATTACTAATCTCAATTACTTCAAAACCATCTTGTGTAGGAATCGTGATTTTACCATCAGCAGAAGTAACCTTCGTTTTCAATACTGAATGCTGTAATTCATTCTCTTTTTTCTTGATTTCTACAACATAATCTACTGCTTTTATGAGTTCGTCAATAGAAATTGGTTTCAGCAAATAATAGGATGCATGATTGTTCAATGCATCAATCGCGTAGTGATTGTAAGCAGTTACAAACACTGTTTCAAACTCTACATCACCTAATTTTTCAAGCAAATCAAAAGCATTTCCATAAGGCATTTCTACATCCAAAAAAATCAAGTCTAAATCATTGTTTCGTATCAAGATTAATGCTTCTTCGATATTTTCTGCTTCACCTAACACTTCCACATTCGGACAGTATTTTGCTAAATAATTCTTGAGTATTTCTCTACTCGTTTTTTCGTCTTCTACGATGATGGTTTTTAATTGCATTTTATTTTTTGATGTATTTAGTCGTATATTTTTTTTAATTTTTGATGGCTTTATTAACTCTGCAATCTATCTTTTTTTGAAACACCATCACGTGATTATTTTGATGCGATTTCTCTCTTTGTTCGAAATGACACTTTATCTAAACAATTACACAGTTCAACAAATCCATAAATTTTAATCTTTCTTAAGCGTTAGCACAACTTTAGTTCCTGAATTATCTGAGTGTAAATCATCAATAAAAACATCTACTTTATCGGTATACATTTCATTGAGAATTGCAATTCGCTTTTTGATATTATTCATTCCCTTACTCTGCTGTTTTATCTGATTATCTGTCTTTAACTCTTTTGATTTTTTGCGTCCGATTCCATCATCAATAATAGAAATTTCAACAGTTTCATAATCTTTTTGACTGATTTTTACTTCTAATTTTCCTTTCTCTTTTTTATAACGCAATCCATGCCAAACAGCATTTTCTACATAAGGCTGTAATAACATTGGTGGAATTTGAAACTCACTTATCTGTAGTTTTTTATCAACTATCAGTTTATAATCAAACTTGTCTGTAAAACGAGAATGTTCTAATTTCATATATAATTCCAGCAATTCTATTTCTTTTTCTAACGGAATAAAATCTTGCTCAGAATTGTCTAAAACGCTACGCATTAAGGTAGAAAATTCTGTCAAATATCTATTTGCTGCACGTTCATCATTCTGTGAAATGTAATTATTAACAGAGTTCAAGGCATTAAATATAAAATGAGGATTCATCTGCGAACGCAAAGATTTTAACGCTAGCAAATTATTTGCCAATCGCTTTTGTTTATTACTTTTATACATCCAAAAAACAGAAAACAGCAAGAGCAACAAACCTCCTAAAAGAGAATAGATAATCAAGCGTTGTCTTCTATAATTTTCTTGAGTCAATTGTTTTTGGCTGCTAAAAAGGCTGTAGCGACTTTCAGACAATTCTCTATCTTTTTCAAGACTATTTATCCTGTTTTGCTTGTTTGTAAGCTCTTTACCAAGTGCTATTGCATCTTGTATTTCACCTTCTTTTTGCTTATATATCACATCAACCAACTGTGCATATTCTTGGTATTTCTCTAATGCTTTTTCAGATTTTCCAGCACTTCTATACAATTCAGACAAACGTTGTAGCGCGTCTTTTTGCGTTTCAAAATCGTCAACCAAATTGGCTTTCTCAATACTTTTTTCTAAATACGGAATTGCTTCTATTAAATCTCCCTTATTGAAATATGCATTTCCAATATCTAAATTTAATTTTTGAGATGTTACTTCTGACTCAACATCATCAAATACAATTTCGTCATCAGAAACACTCTCTAATTCTTCCAAAGTTTCTTTACGAAGCTCTATTTCTTTATCATATTTTTTTTGCTCTTTATAATAATTTGCAATAGAATTTTTAGAACGCGCGCGTGATTTTACATCATCTGCTTCAGATAATTCTAACGTGTTTTCAAAATAATCTTCAGCTTGTTGGTTCTCTCCTTTTTGAGAATAGGTCTCTCCTATTTTAGAATTTAGCTCCGATATTTTAGGTGTAATCTTATTTCGCTTGGCAATTTCAAGCCCTTTATTATAATGTTCAATTGCTTTGTCTAATTTGTCTAACTTTTTTGAAGCATTATCTCCCAAACCTTCATACACCACTATTTTTTGATTTGTACTAATTTTCTCTTTTAATAGTTCATTATACATTTCTGTACTTTCAGTAAAATTATTATTGAGCGTATATGCTTTTGCTAACTTAAATTTAATGAAATTTTCGTTCTTAAAATTAAGTGAAATTTCATAGTTTGTCACTGCTAAATCATATTGTTTTATATGAAAATAAGTGTCGCCTAAAATAGTATAGGCTTGAGAAATTTCATTTTTATTCCCTCTCGAACCTAATTTTTTTAAAGCTTTTTCTACAAAATTGATACATTTATCAGGATTTGTTTTCTGATACAGTCTTGCAGAATCCAACAATTTATTTGCTGATGGAACTCTAATTTTTTTAGAGATTTTACTTTTATAATTTGATTTCTTTTGTTCAATTTTAGATTTATCGTCAATTTTATAAAAATTACTATTATTTAATGTAATTGTATTTATGCGTTTTCCATCTTTACTAATAATAAGTACATCTCCAGATTTAGCGTGTACAGTAAACTCGCCATTAAAATTGGTTCGAGCCGTTTCTCCTGTGCCTCTAACACGTACAGTAACGCCAGATAATGGCTTGCCAGTATCTTCTCTTATTACTGATGTATAAATAGTGTTATCTTTAACTATTTCAGATTTTTGAGTTCTAATTTCCTGTCCAAAAACTGAGAGATTTATAAAGACTATTATAATGAATATTGTTTTTTTCATTTTCTGATTTATTATTGTAAAACTACGGACTATAATCGGTTTGAAAAAATGGACAAATCTCCAAAACAAGCATTTTCACCCTTTTTACTTGTCTGTTTTACCACTTTACGCATTCAAATGTCATTATCACTCACTCAAATGATGCATTCACTCATTTTGAGTTTTTTATTAAAAAAGATGAATTTAATTTTACTGTGAATTTAAAACCAAATAATGAGTAAGTCATTTCGAGAGTAACGAGAAATCGCATACTGAGAATCACATAATAATATAATCTTAAAACAAAAAAACAATGAAAACACTATTTAAAACAGCACTTTTGGTATTGGCACTTACATCAATATCGTGCAACTCATCAAACAAGAAAACAAAAAAAGAAAATCGATTGGCAGTAAATACTCCAATAGAAAAAGACACTAAAAAGCAGTTTATTAAAATTGCATTGCTATTAGACACAAGTAATTCTATGGATGGTTTAATTGATCAAGCAAAAGCACAATTATGGGAAATTGTAAACGAATTATCGTATGCAAAATGCGAACACGAAGATCCTGAGTTAAAAATAGCATTGTATGAATATGGAAATGATCGTTTAGAATCTTCGGATGGATATATTCGTCAAGTATTAGATTTTAGCGGTGACTTAGATGAAATCTCTGAAAAATTATTTTCATTAACAACCAATGGCGGAAGTGAGCATTGTGGAGAAGTGATTCAAACGTCATTAAATCAATTAAAATGGGGAAATAACAAAGATGACTTAAAACTAATTTTTATTGCAGGAAATGAACCTTTTACGCAAGGTAAAATCAATTACAAAGATGCTACTACAAATGCTATAGAAAAAGATGTGATTGTAAATACTATTTTCTGTGGAAATTACAACAATGGCATCAATGGTAAGTGGTTAGACGGAGCAAAACTAACTGGTGGAGATTATTTAAACATCGACCAAAACAGAGAAATTATTCACATTTCTACACCTTATGATGATATCATTATCCAATTGAATAGTAAACTAAACAAAACTTATGTTTCTTATGGAAGTCAAGGGTATTCGAAGATGCGTTTACAGTCTGCACAAGATGATAATGCAATGGAACTTGAAGAAGTTGTCGCTGTTAAACGTGCTGTAAGTAAAAGTTCAAAAATGTATAAAAACAAATCTTGGGATTTGGTCGATGCCGAAAAAGAAGCAGACTTTAGATACAGTAAACTTGATAAAAAAACATTACCAAAAGAGTTACAAAACAAATCAACTGAAGAGTTAAAGGTCTATGTAAAACAAAAAAGTGTTGAGCGTGTGAAAATTCAAAAAGAAATTCAGGAGTTAAATAAGAAACGTACTGCTTATATCACAGAAAAAAGAAAGGCATCATCAAGTGAAGAGACACTTGATAGTGCAATGATTAAAGCAATCAAAAAACAAGCTAAAAAGAAAAATTATACTTGGAAATAATTTTTTAAAACTTTAGACGAGAAGACAAAAGAGTCAAGACTAATTTTTTAGAAACAAAAAAGAGAGCAATTTTCACTGCTCTCTTTCTGTTTTTTTGTTTGCTTTTTTAATTAGTTGCTCCTTAATTTCAGTGTAATATTTTATTAATCAGTTATATAAGTTGAAATAAAGCATTATTTTATTGTTTTAAATTGCAAGGTTTTTTGTATATTGTAGCATAAACCTTGCAATATATGAT
>JAKITY010000049.1 GCA_021647835.1 Flavobacteriaceae bacterium
TTTAACAATCTCTGATATAATAGAATTGCGTTCTATTACAGGTAAATCAAGCAAGTACGTTTTTATTTTTGATAATTCCATAAACAAATATACGAAATTAATACCTATTTTAAACTAGAGCCATTTAACTTTGTAACCTCTTCATTAGAAATAGGATATGCATCTACTCCAACATAATCAATTTTTAAGCCTTTCTTTTTTGCTTCTAAAAAGGTGATAAAACAGTTGAGCCCTGTTCCAAAACCGATTTCTAAAATACTTATTTCTTGATTTTTGAATAGCGATAAACCATTTTTAATAAACACGTGATATGCCTCTTGAATTGCACCACGCTTAGAATGATATTGCTCATTCCATTGAGGCAAATAAATCGTTGTAGAACCATCGGCAGTAATAATTATTTTTCGTTTCAAGTTTTATTTAATAAGTAACTTTTTAATTCTTGGAATTGGTCCTGTGCAGGTATTTTGATGACAAGCAACGCAAGCATTTATTGTGTTGTTAAAGTTTCCTTTTACAGTTTTAGGTGTAGATTTATAAATTGATTGTTGGCTTTTAATAAAATTATTTGCTAAAATATCAAAAACGGTATCTCTTTCAAATCTATCTGTCATTTTTGCTGTATGAATTTTTAAGAAATTGTTTGGAAACTGCGTTGGAACTTCACCTTTTACAATTTGAGATTTTATCAATTCATTAGTTACATATATTTCTTCCATTAACATAGTTAATTCAGAAGGAACATACATTATCAATTCTTCTTTTTCTTCTGATTTATCATCCTTTTGAGATGTAGAATTACATGATACTAGCAAAAAAAGTAGCAAAACAAAAAAAATATTTTTCATTTTTTAGTAAATTTAATCTTTCATTAAAACTCCATCTGCCAAAAATGCATATGTAAATTCAGGCTCTGTAATAGATGCAATTTCTTCTGCTGATTTCCCTTCATCTTCGGCATAATGCTGTAACTCTTTAACTGACATCTCAGTAACATATGCTTTTCCGCTTACAATAACTTCTCTATCATCAGCGTTTAATGGCATAAAAAATCCATAATCCTTAAAACGAACCATTGATTCTTTACCTTCATCTAAATCCAATATCATCCAGCAACCTTTTTTCTTACAAACGCTATTAATTTTTGAAGCAAATTTTATACTCAAAGTATCTCCTGCTTTTAAATTTTGAAACTTCGAACTCATTGCTTCTTTTGAGATAAACCCTACATCTGTAATTTCTGCTCCAAAAGATTTATAGTTTACTTTTTCTTCTTTTTTACATGCCATTATCATAAATATTGACATCAATAAAATTATTTTTTTCATTATATTATTTCTTTAATTTATTAAACAAAAATACACTTTAAATTCTTTAAATAAAAAATGAAAGGTCTAAATAAATTGTCGTTCAAATTTCGTACTTTTGCACTAATAAAAAAAAGAAAGAAAATGAGTATAATCACACAAAATATCAGCATTCAAAAAGTTTCAAAATCTAGAATTTCTGAAGTGAATTTTAAAAACTTGTCCTTTGGTCAAGAGTTTTCTGATCATATGCTTGTTTGTGATTATAAAAATGGTGTGTGGCAACAACCTCAAATTGTTCCTTTTGAAAACATAAGTTTATCGCCTGCTTCGAAGATTTTTCATTACGGTCAATCCGTTTTTGAAGGTATGAAAGCATACAAAGATAAAAATGACGAAATACTGTTGTTTAGACCTTTAGAAAATCAAAAAAGAATTAATATTTCTTCCAAAAGATTGGCTATTCCTGAATTTCCTGAAAATTATTTTATGGAAAGTTTGGAAACTTTATTAAAATTAGATAAAGATTGGATTCCAACTACTGATGGAAGTTCATTGTATATTCGTCCGTTTGTTTTTGCAACAGGAAATGGCTTTCACGCATCGCCTTCTGATGCGTATAAATTTATCATTGCAACTTCGCCTTCTGGCGCATATTTTTCTGGAAAAGTAAAAGTTTTGATTGAAGAAAAATATTCTCGTTCTGCAAATGGTGGTGTAGGATTTGCAAAAGCAGGAGGAAATTATGCAGGGCAATTTTATCCTACTCAATTAGCAAAAGAAAAAGGCTATCAGCAAGTTATTTGGACAGATGATAATACACACGAGTATATAGAAGAGGCTGGCGCAATGAATATTTTTATTAGAATTGGAGATACATTGATTACCACTCCAACAAGCGACCGAATTTTAGATGGAATTACTCGAAAAAGCATTATTACTATTGCCGAAGATGCGGGAATTAAAGTTGAAATTAGAAAAGTAAAAGTAAGCGAGCTTATTGATGCTTCTAAAAAAGGCGAATTAAAAGAAATGTTTGGCGCAGGAACTGCTGCTGTTATTTCACCAATTGCAGGTTTTGGATTTAGAGGAGAAGATTATGAATTACCTACACTTGAAAACTCATATGCAACACAATTAAAAAAACAGATTACAAATATCCAATACAATCGTGCCGAAGATAAATTTGGCTGGAGATATAAAGTAAAAGAATAAAAAAAAAGCGCCAATTGGCGCTTTTTTTATTCTTCTAAAATCTCTTTAATCTTTGGTTTAAAATAATTTGGACCTTTCATCACTTTTCCATCTTCACGATAAATCGGTTTGCCATCAGCACCCAATTTACTCATATTACTACGTTGAATTTCATTAAATACCTCTTCAATTTTATACTGCATTCCGTGCTCAATGATAGTTCCGCATAAAATATACAGCATATCACCAAGCGCATCTGCAACCTCAACCAAATCGTTGTTTTGAGCGGCTTCAAAATACTCATCATTCTCTTCTGCCATTAAATCATAGCGTAGCGTATTTTTTGCTTTACCTAAATCTGCCGTTGGAACGTGCTTTAATCCGATTTTAAACGCTTCATGAAATTCTTGTACTGCTTTTATTTTGTTTTTCATGTGTTTTGTGTTTATTATTTTAATTGTCACATGTGTTCGCTATTAATCTTTCCTTAGATAAAATGATTTTAACATGCTCGGTTCATTTTTTACTGATATTTTGTGTATTTTTACGCTCATAAATATACACGATTATGTTTACTTCGGGACAAAAAATATTTGCTGTTATTTTCTTTATTTCTTTTGTAATTTTAATGATATATAGTTATCGAAAGGATTTAAAATCACATAAGATTCATTATAAAAATACTTTCGTAATTTTAATTGTAATGATTGCAATATTTATCCTTTTTGGAGTGATTACTTTCTCTATGCACTAACTTATTTTACATTCTTCGTATCGAAAACAGTCTGTTGTATGGTCATTTACCATTCCTGTTGCTTGCATGTGCGCATAAATAACGGTTGAGCCAACAAACTTAAATCCACGTTTTTTTAAGTCCTTAGAAATCGTATCTGAAAGTACTGTGTTTGGCGGAACTTCGCCTTCAGCTTTCCATTTATTAACGATTGGTTTTCCGTTAGTAAAATTCCAAATATAGTTGGAAAACGAGCCGAATTTTTTCTGAACTTCCATAAAAGCGATGGCGTTTGAAATCGTTGCTTTTATTTTTAATTTATTTCGGATAATTCCTGCGTTTTGAAGTAATTCATTGTACTTATCTTCCCCATATTTTGCAATTTTCTTGTAATCAAAATTATCAAAGGCTTCTCTAAAATTTTCTCGTTTGCGAAGTACCGTTATCCAACTCAATCCTGCTTGAAAAGTTTCAAGAATCAAAAATTCAAACAATTTATCTTCATCATATAGCGGAACTCCCCATTCTGTATCATGATATTCTATATACAAAGGGTCTTTTCCTACCCAATTACAACGTTTTTTATCCATAATTAAAATCTATTTCAGCAAAAATACATAAATTTGGTACACTTCTTGAGTATTAATTAAGAAGCAAACTTATTAAAAATGAAACATTTATTCTACTTTTTAGCAATTGCATTATTTATCATTAGTTGCGGAACATCAAACAAGATTACCGATACATCTTCTAAAAATAAGTTGGAAGAAGCGGTTATCATAGAAAATGATAGTTTAGAATACCAAATCATTATTTACGATATAGGATTCAGTTCGTACTTACATACAATTGCCAAGCCTCAAAATTTCTATTCTCAGGATTACTATGAAACTAAAAATATTTTTTATATTTCTGAATGGAATAATAGAGCTAGAAATCCTTTACAATATGGAGATTTTTACGGAAGCATTATAGATTATGACCAAAATATAGATTATGGCATTGAAGTCAACTACAAACTATATAGTTATTTTCAATTTATAAAATACAAACACGGAATCCGATTACGATAAAACAAAAAAGACGAGCAAATTGCTCGTCTTTTATTTTTAATTTTTAATAATTGGTGGTGCGCCTAACATAATTTCGTCATTTGCATATTCTTCAAATTGCTTAAAGTTTTCTCTAAACGAATCTGCCAATTGATGTGCCTGTTTATAGTAACCTTCATCATTATTCCAAGTATTTCTTGGGCTCAAAATTTCAGAAGGCACATTTGGGCATTTTCTTGGTTGCGCAAGCCCAAATACAGAATGAATATGATAGTCTTCTTTGTTATATTCCCCTAACTCTCCATTTAAAGCCGCAGTAATCATTGCTCTTGTATATTTCAATTTCATTCGAGTTCCAACACCATAAGGACCTCCTGTCCAACCTGTATTTATCAACCATACATTTACATCTGCTTCTTTCATTTTCTTACTTAGCATTTCAGCATATTTCGTTGGATGTAATGGCATAAATGGCGCACCAAAACATGCCGAAAATGAAGGTAACGGCTCATTAACTCCTGCTTCAGTTCCAGCAACTTTAGCCGTATATCCTGAAATAAAATGATATGCTGCTTGACCTGGAGTAAGTCGTGAAATTGGAGGTAAAACTCCAAAAGCATCAGCAGTTAAAAAGAAAATATTTTTAGGGTTTCCTGCTAATGATGGCGTTTGAATATTGTCAATATGGTAAATTGGATAACTAACTCTTGTATTTTGAGTAATAGAAGTATCATTAAAATCTACTTCATTCGTTCCTTTTTTAAGGATTACATTTTCTAATAATGCTCCTTTTTTAATGGCGTTATAAATCTCTGGCTCCTTTTCTTGGCTCAAATCAATTGTTTTGGCATAACAGCCTCCTTCAAAATTAAAAATTATATTATCTTTTGTCCAACCGTGTTCGTCATCACCAATTAATCTTCTATTAGGGTCGGCAGATAAAGTTGTTTTTCCTGTTCCTGATAATCCGAAAAAAATAGCAGTTTCGCCATCTTTACCAACATTTGCAGAACAATGCATTGGTAAAGTTTCTTTAAAAACAGGAAGTGTAAAATTAAGAGCTGAAAAAATTCCTTTCTTTACTTCTCCCGTATAGCCAGTTCCGCCAATAATAATTGTTTTCTTCTTAAAACTTAAAACAGCAAAATTCTGTTGACGTGTTCCATCTTCTTCAGCAACAGCCATAAAACTTGGTGCTTGAATCACTGTCCATTCAGGAGAGAAGTCTTTTAATTCCTCTTCTGTAGGGCGTAAAAACATATTGTACGCAAACAAATTCACCCAAGGTAATTCTGTAATAATGCGAAGATTCGTTCTATATCTTGAATCTGCGCATGCGTATGCTTCACGAACATACAATTCCATTCCAGAAAGATGATTTGTGATTTTTTTGTATAATTTATCAAATTTATCCTCGTCAAACGGTAAGTTTATATCGCTCCACCAAACTTTATCTCTTGATATCTCATCTTTTACGATAAATCTATCTTTTGGTGAGCGCCCTGTAAATTCACCTGTATTTACTGCTAAGGCACCAGAACTAACTTCTGTACCTATGTTTTTGTCTATACAAATTTGATGCAATTTTTCTGGAGACAAGTTGTAGTGCACTTCTGCATTTTCAATACCATAACTATTTAACGAAATCGATTTCGTACTTGTATTGTGGCTCATCATATTTTTCAATTTTTGATGTTGTTGTGCGACAAATTTAAACTTTATTTTGAAAGAGAATTATTAAATTGGAATTTTTTTGTTAAAATTTTATCAATCCTTTATCTTACTTCTGTTTAAAAAAAGAAATCGCTAATTTTATCCATCCAGCAATAAATAATAAACCGCCAAGAGGTGTTACAAACCATATTGTTTTTGGATTTATTCCAAGCGCTGTAATTGCATATATTGAGCCTGAAAAGAAGATAGTTCCAACAATAAACAATGTACTTATTGTATTTTTAGTTTTAGATGTAAAGCCTATATAAGTGTTTACAAATAGCAATACAATAACATGATACATTTGATAGCGAACTCCTGTTTCAAAACTTTTTAGAGCATCAACTCCTAATATTTCTTTTAAAGCATGTGCGCCAAAAGCACCTAATATTATTGCTATTGCACCTAAAATTGATGTAATTACTAAAATTTTATTCTTCATCTGTATTAATTTTGTCAATGCAAAAATATGGCTTAAATTTATCCTATGGAAAATTCAAACAATAAATTAGTTACAGTACTCACTTCTAGAGATTTATTTGAATTGCAAATTGCACAAGGAAAATTAGAAAGTGAAGGCATTCAAAGCTTCATTGCAGATCAAAATATGAATACTGTTGGATTTCTTGGAGAATATCGTCTTCAAATAGCATCTTCAGATGTAATAGTAGTAAAAAACATATTAAATAAAATAAGTTAATGAAAAACATATTAATTATAGGTGCAGGAAGGTCTGCGTCATCACTGATTAAATATTTATTGGACAAATCAGAAGAGGAAAATTTACACATTATCGTTGCAGATATGAACAAATCTGCAGCAGAAGCTAAAATTAATAACCATAAAAATGCTTCTGCGGTTTCGCTGAATGTTTTTGACGAAAATGACAGAAGAGAAGCAGTAAAAAATGCTGATATTGTCATTTCAATGCTTCCTGCAAGATTTCATCTCGAAGTTGCCAAAGACTGTTTAGAATTTGGTAAAAATATGGTAACTGCTTCATATGTTTCTAAAGAAATGAAAGCTCTAGACGAGCAAGTAAAGTCAAAGGGATTAACTTTTATGAATGAGATTGGTCTTGATCCTGGAGTTGACCACATGAGTGCAATGCAAGTGATTGATAGAATTCGTGATAATGGTGGGAAAATGTTGCTCTTTGAATCTTTTACAGGAGGTTTAGTTGCTCCTGAAAGCGATACTAATTTATGGAATTACAAATTCACTTGGAACCCAAGAAATGTTGTAGTTGCTGGTCAAGGAAGCGCTTCAAAATTTATTCAAGAAGGAAAATATAAATACATACCATATCAAAAATTGTTCAGAAGAACTGAGTTTTTAAATATTGATGGTTATGGTCGATTTGAAGGGTATGCAAATCGTGATTCTTTAAAATATAGAAGCGTTTATGGTTTAGATGATATTCCAACTTTATATAGGGGAACGATGCGAAAAGTTGGTTTTTCAAGAGCTTGGAATGTTTTTGTACAACTTGGCATGACTGATGATAGTTATCAAATTGAAGATTCTGAAAATATGACATATCGAGATTTTACCAATTCATTTTTAGCATATCATCCTACAGATTCAGCTGAATTAAAGTTACGTCATTATCTTAAAATTGATCAAGATGATATTGTTTGGGATAAATTGATGGAGTTAAATTTATTCAGCAGTAAAAAAGTAGAACTCAAAAATGCAACTCCAGCACAAATACTTCAAAAAATATTGATGGATAGTTGGACGCTTGAGAAAAATGATAAAGATATGATTGTGATGCACCATAAGTTTGGCTACGAATATAAAGGTGAAAAACATCAAATAGAATCACAAATGGTTGTTATTGGTGATGATCAAACATATACAGCAATGGCAAAAACAGTTGGTTTACCTGTTGCAATTGCAACATTAAAAATCTTAAATGGTAACATTACCAAAACAGGAGTTTTAATACCTATTGATAAAAAAGTGTACGCGCCAATTTTAAAGGAATTAGAAGAATACGGCATCACTTTTACCGAAAAGAAAGTACCTTTTTTAGGATACAATCCTGAAAATGTGAGTTGAAAGCCTGAAGTTTCGGAGTTGATAAGTGTCTAAAAATAAGAACATACACTAATTATAAAATAACTTGCAAGGGGATTTCCCCTTGTTGAAAACACCGATTAACCTACATCTTTAAATAAAAATCTTGCGTCAGATTTATATACGCTTGTGTATAATTATGGCGCGAAATTTCAATAACCAATTCATCTATTTCAATTACTGTTTTTTGAAAAGACAACTGCAATAAACTTCTTTTTATTGGTGATGTTTCTGTTCCTTTAACTCGCGTAATTCTAAATGGAAATAATTTATTTTCTGATGCGATTTTTAAGAAATTTTCTTCTTCCGAAAATGGAATTATAAATACACAACTTCCTTTTTTTGATAATAATTTAACAGTAGATTCAAGCAATACATAATAAGGTAGACTTTCAGAATGCCTTGCTATAGCACGTTTTTTATCAATATCTGCTTCTCTGCAAGTAGATGTGTAAAAAGGAGGATTTGAAACAATCAAATCAAATTTATCATCTATTTCATCAACAAATTCTTGTAAAGAAGCATGGTAACAAAATAGTCTATCGCTCCAATCTGATTGTTCAAAATTATCTACTGCTTGCTCAAAAGCGTTAGCATCAACCTCTAAAGCATCAATTGTTTCAGCAAAACTTCGTTGTGCCATTTGCAATGCAATAACTCCAGTTCCTGTACCAATATCTAATATAGAATTTGGAAAATCAAGCTTTGTCCAAGCACCTAACAAAACTCCATCTGTACCAATTTTCATGGCACACTTATCTTGAGCAACAGTAAATTGCTTAAATTTAAATGGTTTAGTGCTCATAAAACTCGTTGTGCATTTAAACAATGTTAATTTTTAAATTATTTATATTTCTATCAAAAACAAATTTATTAATAAATTGAATGATTATTAATGATGTTAATTTTGATAGTATTCTTGTCTTAAAACCTTGAAATGATTTTGCATAATTACGTCGTATCATAAAGTTGGTCGCAAAATTGTGAAAATAAGGCTTCAATTCGCTTCCTTTTTTGTTTTAAAAACTGTTCTTTTTCTGTAATAGCCTTTAATACTTCTAAAATTTTATTGTAATTTACTTTAAAGTTGTCCACATATTTAATTGCTTGATATTCAAATAAATATACGGCTTAATGAGTCAATGACAACTTTTAATATTCAATTATTAATACACAACGGGTTAAAAGAAGTTTTATATAAAACTGGAATTAATCTACGATAAAATTTTTAAAAGTATTTTAGTGGGAAATTAATGAGTTTTTATCACGGTTCTTTCTTGTGCGGCGTTATTTCTACTTATTAACCTTAAAACTGTATAGCCCACAATTCCAGAAATTATTGAACCGATAATAATTCCAACTTTTGCAGAGTTTATATTTGTTAAATCACCAGAAAAAGCCAAATTAGCTATAAAAATGGACATCGTAAACCCAACACCTGCAATAAATGCAATCCCTAAAATATGTTTGAAATTAATCCTAGAAGGCAATTCAGTTATTTTGAATTTTACACCTAAATAAGAAAATATAGTAATACCAATAAATTTACCAACAAATAGACTAATTGCTATATTAATCATCAAGGAAAAATTAAAATCATGATTTGTACTTATTACAACCCCTGCATTTGCAAATGCAAAAAGAGGTAAAATAAAATAAGCAATTAAATCATGTAGCTTGTACTCAAGGTGTTGTAGTGGAGAACGTGCTTTAAATGATAAATCATCTATGTATTTCATTCCATCTTTAATAAATAATTGTTTTCCATCATCATCAGACTTGTTTACCATTTTATTAGAAATTAAACTTAATTGATTAGAAAATGACTTCATGTTAAGCTTTCTTTTTATTGGAATTGTAAATGCTAAAAGAACCCCTGCAATAGTTGGATGTATTCCTGACTTTAAGAATAAGAACCAAATAATAATTGCTAAAACTATGCCTACCGTAAATGAATATGTTTTTTTGTAATAAAGCAACCCTAAAAAAGCAATGAGAATAATTCCGTAAAGGATGAAAATCCAATTGATATTTATACTATAAAAAACAGCAATTACAAGGATTGCTGCAATATCATCAATAATAGCAAAAGCCGTTAGAAATACCTTTAGACCTAAAGGAATACGTTTGCCTAAGGCACTTAATATTGCTAGAGCAAAAGCAATATCTGTTGCCATTGGTATTCCCCAGCCTTTTGCAGTTTCAGGACTTTGATTTAAAGTTAAATATAATACGACAGGAGCTAAAACACCACCTAAAGCGGCAACAAATGGAAATGCTGCTTTTTTTACAGTATTAATCTCTCCAATTAGTAACTCTCTTTTAAGTTCAAGACCAATTAAAAAGAAAAAAATCGTCATTAAACCATCATTAACCCAAAGTATTAGTGGTTTTTTTAATTCAAAGTCTTGAAAAGAAATTCCGATTTTATATTGCCATAAATTTTCATAATATAGGCCATAAGAAGAATTTGCCCAAATTAAAGCAATTATTGTCGCCCCAAAAAGCAATATTCCTGCTAAGCTTTCCGTTTTTACAAATTTTTGGAATAGTGAAAGAAATATATTTTTAATCATTTAGAATTAAATCTTTAGAATTATTTTTTTATATCACATAGCGGTTTATATGAATGTAGTAAAAGGTTAAATTAAGAGATTACTTCAAGGTATAAAAGTAGCGATTTTTTTTAAATTTCTAGCCAACCAAAATTAGAAGTATTAAAATTTGATTTTTTTGTGGGCTGAAAGTACAAAATCAACATTGGTCAGGTAACCAATCCGTTATTGATATTTTCTTTTTTTTGTAGCGCTTTTCTGTTCAGAAGAGTAAGGGTTAAATCTCTGAACTTTGGATTGTGCATTTAGATAATATTCAGAATGATAGTAAGTTTACAGATACAAATCTATCAATCCTTTAGGAGTTTCAACAATAACTTTATTGTTTTCCCTATCAATTTTTTTGATAAAGTTATCAATCATCGGAATAAAAATATCAATTCCTTCTCTATCAACTTCAAAAAGTGGCTGTGCAGTTTTTTCGTTGATTCCAATGATTTTTCCAACTTCTCCAAAATTCACATCTTCGAGTGTAAATCCAATGATTTCGTGGTAATAAAATTGATCTCCTGTTAATTTAGGAAGTAAAGTTAAAGGTAAATAAACTCCAGACTTCATAATTCCATCAGCATCAGATTCAGTATCTACACCTTCAAACTTTGTGCGTAGTTGATTGCCTTTTTGAAGCAAACTTTTTTCAATAAAAAAAGGAATCAGATTTGCACCATGTAGTACAAATACTGATTCCATATTTTCGTATAATTGAGGTTCGTCTGTATCAAGTTTGATAACAATTTCACCTCTAAAACTATGCTTTCTTACGATTTTACCAAGATAAAAACAATCTTCCTTACGCATAATCGCTTGAAATTAAAACTACTCTGCTTTTTCTTCTGTAGATTCTTCAGTTGCAGCCTCTTCAGTTGTTTCTTCAACAACCTCTTCCGTTGCTTCTTCAGTAGCAGTTGCAGCCACTTCCTCTGCTTTAAGAACTTCTTCAGCCTCTGCAACAGCAGCTTTACGCTTTTCGTTTACTTCTTTTTCCGCTTCCAGTGCTTTTGCTTTCGCATCATCTTTTGCTTTTGCAAGATTATCTTCTTTTGCAGTTACTAATCCTGCTTTTTCATCAAGCCATGCTTGAAATTTCTTTTCAGCTTCTTCTTCCGAAAATGCTCCTTTTTTCACTCCACCAGCAAGATGATGCTTTAACAACACACCTTTGTAAGACAACAATGCTCTTGCTGTATCAGTTGGTTGTGCTCCATTTTGTAACCATTTCACGGAACCATCAATGTCCAATTCAATAATTGCAGGATTTGTATTTGGATTGTAAGTTCCTAATTTCTCTAAATACTTACCATCTCTTTTTGCTCGTGCATCTGCTGCTACGATCCAGTAAAAAGGTTTTCCTTTTTTACCGTGTCTTTGTAATCTAATTTTTACTGACATATTTTAAATTTTTAAGGTTCTCGACCTTGATTATTAATTAAGGGTGCAAATGTACGAAATAGTATTTATTTATTAGTCTTAAATTTAAAAGGATTTTTGAGTGTGAATTTCAGACACCAAAACCTATATTTTTCCAAGAATTGTGATGTTTTCGATAGGATATAATTTATAGAACGAACTTATTCATACGATGACTCAAAGTCATCGTATGAATTTTAAATTGCTATTATTCACACCGTGACTCAAAGTCACGGTGTGAATATAAAACTTTCAACTTCTTCACCTTCCTAAAATTGTTAATAACTAAATCCCTTCAACAAATAAATTAAAACCTCAAAATTAAGTACTTTTAAAACCTCTAATTCTACACTGAATGTACTTAATTTTCGATACAGAAACTACAGGTTTACCAAAAAAATGGAAAGCACCAATTACCGACACAAACAATTGGCCAAGATGCGTTCAAATTGCATGGCAACTACACGATGAATTTGGAGAACTTGTTGAAAGTCAAGATTATTTAATACGTCCTGACGGATTTAATGTTCCGTATGATGCCGAACAAATTCACGGAATTTCTACACAATTGGCTACCGAAAAAGGGATTTCTTTAAGTGAAGTATTAGAAAAATTTAATATTGCTTTATCAAAAACAAAATTTGTTGTAGGTCAAAATGTTGAATTTGACCTTAATATTATGGGTTGTGAATTTCATAGAATGGGAGTTGAAACCAACTTAAATTCATTGCCAAAATTAGATACGTGTACCGAAAAAACTGCCAATTTATGTCAAATTCCTGGAGGTCGTGGAGGAAAAATGAAACTGCCGACTTTAACCGAATTACATCAACATTTATTTGGCGCAGCATTTAACGAAGCGCACAATGCAACTGCCGATGTTGAGGCAACAACACGTTGTTTTTTAGAACTTATCCGAAGACGAAATTTCACTATTGAAGAATTAGACGTAACAACGGATTATTTCGAAAAATTTGATGCAAAAAACCCAAAGGAAATCCAATTAATAGGATTAAAACACATCAATCTAAAAAAGGAAAGCAAGAAACTTCGAGAAAAATCTGAAAAAGAGAAAGAAACGCCTACGAAAGACACTTCATCCGAAGTAATTGAAAGTCTGAGAAACGCTTCTTTTGTACATTTACACAACCATTCTCAGTTTTCAATATTGCAATCAACAGCAAGTATTTCTGACCTTGTAAAAGCCACTATTAAAAACAATATGCCTGCCGTTGCATTAACAGATACTGGAAATATGATGGGCGTTTTTTATTTTGTCAAAGAAATTTTGGCGTACAATAAATCCGTAAAAGAATACAACGAGAACTTAAAAAAAGGAGAAACATCAAAACAAGAAATTACGCCCATTGTTGGAGGTCAATTTAATGTGTGTGAAGACCATCTAGACAGAACTCACAAAGACAATGGATATCAAATTGTGATGCTTGCTAAAAACAAAAAAGGCTATCATAATTTGGCAAAAATGTCGTCCATATCGCACACCGAAGGGTTTTATTATGTACCGCGAATTGATAAAAAAATTGTGGAGCAATACAAAGAAGATATTATTGTTTTAAGTGGAAATAGTTATGGCGAAATTGCTAGTAAAATTTTAAATATTGGAGAAGCGCAAGCCGAAGAAGCCTTGCTTTGGTGGAAATCTCAATTTAAAGATGATTTTTATTTAGAAATGACAAATCACGGTCAAGAAAATGAAAAACATATCAATGAAGTTTTGCTTCAGTTTTCAAAAAAACACGCTGTAAAATTAGTTGCTACAAACGATACTTTTTATATTGAAAAAGAAGATGCAATACCACACGATGTCTTGCTTTGTGTAAAAGACGGTGAAAAATTTGACACACCAAAAGGTCGAGGTCGAGGCTACAGATACGGTTTGCCAAATGATGAATATTACTTCAAAAGTCAAGATGAGATGAAGGCGTTGTTTCAAAACACACCTGAAGCAATCTTACATATTCAAGAAATTATTGATAAAATAGAAATATATCCTTTGGCGCGCGAGGTACTGCTTCCTAAGTTTGATATTCCTAAAGAATTTATAGATTCTGAAGACGAAAAAGATGGAGGCGTACGAGGAGAAAACGCATACTTGAAACACTTATCTTTTGAAGGTGCTAAAAAAAGATATGGAGGAAAATTAGAAAAAGAAATTATTGAAAGGATTGATTTTGAACTTTCGATTATAGAAAAAACAGGCTATCCTGGCTATTTTTTAATTGTTTGGGATTTGATTGCCGAAGCAAGAAAAATGGATGTTTCTGTAGGTCCAGGACGTGGTTCTGCCGCAGGATCGGTGGTAGCATATTGCCTTTGGATTACCAATATTGACCCCATAAAATACGACTTACTTTTTGAGCGTTTTTTAAATCCAGATCGTGTTTCATTGCCCGATATTGATATTGATTTTGATGATGAAGGACGTCAAAAAGTCATTGATTTTGTAATTGAAAAATACGGTTCAAACAACGTTGCACAAATTATTACCTACGGAACAATGGCAGCAAAATCGGCTATTCGAGATACGGCTCGTGTGTTGGATTTACCACTTCCTGATGCCGACAGAATTGCAAAACTAATTCCACTAAATGCAAAACTAAATCACATTTTTGGCGAAGATGAAAAAAGCAAGTCAAAAATTGCCGAACTTCGTCCAGATGATAAGGAAAATGTAGCCCAACTACAAATAATTGCCGAAGGTGCCGATCTTTCTGCAAAAACAATACGTCAAGCATTAGCGCTAGAAGGTTCTGTTAGAAATACAGGAACACATGCTTGTGGAATTATCATTACACCAGAAAATATTACCAACTTAATTCCTGTTGCAACTGCCAAAAATTCGGAAATGTTTGTAACACAATTTGACAATAATGTGGTGGAAAGCGCAGGATTATTGAAGATGGATTTTTTGGGATTAAAAACACTTTCGCTTATTAAAGATACCGTAAAAATTGTAAAAGCATTGCATGGAAAAACTTTAATTCCTGATGATTTTCCATTAGACGATACAAAAACCTACGAACTTTTTCAAAAAGGGGAAACGATTGGAATTTTTCAATACGAATCTGCTGGAATGCAAAAGCATCTAAAAGATTTAAAACCAACAACTTTTGCCGATTTAATTGCTATGAATGCCTTGTATCGTCCTGGACCTATGGAATATATTCCGTTGTTTATTATGCGAAAACACGGTAGAGAAGCCATTGAGTACGACTTGCCAGAAATGGAAGTTATTTTGAAGGAAACATACGGCGTTACAGTCTATCAAGAGCAAGTGATGTTACTTTCTCAAAAATTAGCAAATTTTACCAAAGGTGAAGCCGATTTACTGAGGAAAGCAATGGGAAAAAAGATTCTTTCTTTATTGGAAGAGTTGAAACCTAAGTTTATGGACGGCGGAAAAGCAAACAAGCATCCAGAAGAAATATTAGAAAAAATATGGAAAGATTGGGAAGCATTTGCAGCCTACGCATTTAACAAATCTCACTCTACTTGCTACGCATATATTGCCTATCAAACTGCGTATCTAAAGGCACATTATCCTGCCGAATATATGGCTGCCGTTTTGTCAAACAATATGCGGGATATTAAACAAGTTTCCTTTTTTATGGAAGAATGCAAACGTGCCAAAATTGAAGTTTTAGGTCCAGATATTAATGAATCCTACTACAAATTTGCCGTAAACAAAGATGGTGCTATTCGCTTTGGAATAGGTGCAATTAAAGGCGTTGGCGAAAATGCTGTTGCCTCTATTACATCCGAAAGAAAGAAAAACGGAAACTATACCTCTATTTTTGATGTTGCCAAACGTGTTGATTTACGCGCTGCAAACAAGCGAACTTTTGAAGGATTAGCATTTGCTGGAGGTTTTGATAGTTTTACGGAAACACACAGAGCGCAATATTTTGTTTTAGACGAAAAAGGACATCCGTTTTTAGAAAAAGCAATGAAATTTGGCTCCAAATATCAAGAAAATAAAAATTCTTCGCAAGTATCATTATTTGGAGAATCTTCTGAAGTACAATTTGACGAACCTATAATTCCTGCTTCTGAAAAATGGGGCGTTATGGAAAAATTATCGCGCGAAAAAGAAGTTGTTGGAATGTACATTTCAGGACATCCTTTAGATGATTTTAAAAATGAATTGGACAATTTTTGCAATGCCGTTTTAACCGATTTTCAAGATCCAAAAGCATTGCTGAATAAAGATGTTTCTATTGCTGGAATTATATCGGATGTTGAGCATCGAATTTCAAAAAATGGAAAAGGTTGGGCTTCTTTTTTTATAGAAGATTACACCACAGTACACGAGTTTAGAATATTCGGCGAAGAATACTTGCGTTTTAACCATTTTTTAGTGCAAAATTCGTTCTTGCATATCAAAATATCAGGACGAAAAAACTTCTATAATGACGATGTGAGATTACAATTTACCGATATTCAATTATTGCAAGATGTCTTAGAAAAAGCAGATTCAGAAGGTTTTGAACACCTGAATTCTTCTTATTCATTATATGCATACGGCATTACTGACATGTTTTCAGTTTCAGACGAAGAACAAAATTTAGGCCTTGCCACCTGTATAATATGGCCTAATAATTGGCAAATCACAGTAAAGTACATAGACATTCTTGATGAGCATCGAGAAACAGATGTTTCAGAAGCACTCCTACGCTCTATATGTGATTACGCTAGAGAAAATGTATGGAGAGAAAGTCGTAGAAACTCTATTGTTTTCGCTGATTTTGGAATAAATGATGACCCATTCTTAGACGAGACAATAAAAAAGGTCGGAAAAGATTACCCTGAAGTAAAACGCATATATAATGATGCAAACGGTCACGGCAATTCGCATTCTCCAGATTTTTAATTACTCGCGCTCCATATCATCTAAAATAACGGTAGTGTCGCAAAGATTAATTTAAGTCAAAGAGTCGTAGGGCAGCCGAAATTTTAGACATACGCTAGGCGATAGAATTGCTGCGCTGGTGTAAGATTTTGATCGATGTATTTGGTAAATTTGAGTTGTTTCTTTTTGATGATATTCATAAGTTCTATTCCTGAAATGGTTCGGGCTGCGGTGTGCATTTTCCTAAAATATCCCATAGGGGTTGTGACGCATGGCGATTGCATTTGGATTATGATCTGATAATTTTACGTAGATAACTGTTGCTCCATCCGGCTTTTTTGCGTTTGGCTTTGATGCCTATGTTGGTGGATTTTTCTTTATTTAGTAAGTTCAGGGCGATGCGTTTGATGATGGAGAGGTTTTCTTGTGCGTGACCGTTTCGG
>JAKITY010000050.1 GCA_021647835.1 Flavobacteriaceae bacterium
GAGTTTTGCTATCGAATTAACCGCTCTCAAAACAAAGACACAATATTCAATAACTTAATCAAGAGAATGGTAAAAACAGACAATATTTATCACAAAGAAATAATATGCGTCTAAATGCTTACCTCAATAATTTTTTATCACTAAACTTTACACTATCGAACGATATAGTTCATTAAAACGCAACCATATCTTAAGCCGTTGGAAAACATTAGAAAAAACAATTAAACCTTTGAGAACTTTGAAGGTCTAAAATATAAACCTTAAATTATGAAGAGATTAAATTTCGCGACAAAACTGACAATACTCATAGGGCTAATGTTTCTTTCCCCTTCGTGTTCAAAAACAGAAGAATCAGAGATTACCACGAGCGGACCTCCTAGAGGTGAACTTTTAATAAACACTAGACTTTTTGAGTTTGATTCATCATTGTTAAATCCTTGGATTGATAATATAACTCATCTGAGATCATTTGGTGTTGACTTTAGTAAACCAAAAAACAATGAAGGACTTTACCAATATATTGACGATAATAAAATGAACGACTATATCGCCTTTTGTAATAGTAAAAACTTAAAGATTGTTTGGACACTTAACCTTAGCAGTTTTACACTCGATCAAGAGATAGCATATGTGAAAGACATTATTTCAAGGGGTCTGAATATCGTAGCATTTGAATACGGTGGAGAATTCTATCTAAAAAAATACTTTATTGGCGATTTAGATGCGAAAGGGGTCGTTGAAACAATTAGAATGGACGGAGAAAATAGAGACTATCTCAACCTGATAGATATATGGTTACCCGCTATGACCGAGGAATTTCCAATCGGAGAATATGAGCATATACTCGTCACCGCATCTTTAACGGGTGAGCAAAATATTACTACAGAATATCGAAAAGAGTTTAATGAAAAGGTTTTTGATTATGTTGAGAATAATCCCAATTTAAAAGGGAAAATGAGCTTTTCTTACCACCTTTATGCAGGTGCAAAACCCTCTGACTATAACGAAGACGAAGAAATAATATATACTGACAACGTAGATTGGTCTTTTTTAGACAAAAAACCAGAAGACAGTAGATGGGTGGTTACAGAATCAGGTCATTATGTTTCTGATTTTTCGCAAACTCAACTAAATCAGGCAAGAAATTTTTATGAAAAACAAGCTGAACAATTGGGAAACAACGACTTGATGGGAATTCATACTTTATTAATACAGACAACAAACGAGAACCCTCTTGCTTTATATAGCTTAAATGGAATTACACCAGTAGGATTAATGATTCAATCGTGGTTAGAAGAATCCGATTGAAGTTTTTGTTCTAATTATTGGTAAATATAATAATTTGTAAACTTAAGACGGTTATACTTAATTGCTTAGTTCTGTACTACTTTGGAAAAAATATTCGATTTTTCCAAGTTGGTTTTGTACTTAAAAAAATAAGTGCTTAGTTGTCGCAACTAGGCATAGCCAAACCGATAAAATAAAATTATACAATACGCATATTCTATGCGTTTTTCTGAAAGAAAATAAAAGGTTTTTAAAAAACCTTACTTCACAGCAATTACGGAAATTTCAACATTCACAAATTTTGGTAAGTTGGCAACTTCAACAGTCTCACGAGCAGGAGCAGTATCAGTATTGAAATATTTACTATAAACTTCATTTATTGCTCTAAAATTATGCATATCAGAAATAAAAATAGTGGTTTTAATAACGTTTTCAAAAGTCATATCAGCAGCAGTTAAAACCGCTTTTAAGTTTTCCATTACTTGCTTTGTTTCTGTTGGAATAGAATCTAAAACTAACGCTCCATTTTTTGGATTGATAGCAATTTGACCTGAAGTATATAATGTATTTCCTGTAAGAATCGCTTGACTATATGGCCCAATTGGCGCAGGAGCATTTGGTGTATTGATGATTTTTTTCATGTTTTTTCAGTTTAAAAAAGCCTTCTATCCGGAACTTTTCTCTTATCATATTTAAGATCACTCAATACAGAAGACTTCACGCCAATGAAGAAGTTGTAAGTCGTTCTTGTACCAAACGGAACCCAATTAAAACTCATTCGCCAACTATCTAAATCTCTGTTAAAACGGAGTTGTGTATAAGTGAAACCAGCATTTTTTAAATCATAACCAGAATTAAAACCAACTTTCCATTTTGGAGTTAACTCTACATCTCCAGAAAACATAATTGAGTGTGATGAAATCTCATCTTGTCTCGCCGAATTTGCATAATTAAAAGAGTAGGCTAAATTTAATGTCCAAGGAATTGTTGAGTTATATAATTTAGATGTTTTTTTTGTTTTTTCGTCACTATTGTTATCAATACTTTGATCATTTGTAGCAGTCATATTTTCTCCAAAAATACCATCTGAAGTTCTATTTCTGTCGTTACCTCCAACACCTCTTTGTGAATTGTTACTTGACTCTTTATTTCCTTTACTTGATAGCGAATAATTCATTGTCATTCCTGCAGTTGTAAGCCTAAAAAGACTTCCGCCATTATCAATATTAAAGGTGTTTATTTTTCGTCCATTTACATCAATTGCATAAGGGTCTAATGTTGCGCGAATGTTTAGATTTAACTTGTTGTTAAAAAATGCAGTTCCAGCATTAATATTTACAGGACTCCATTTTAATGAGTCTGCAGCAATATTATAACTACTCGATATGTTTAAATTCTTTATTAAACTTATTTTTTTAGGTTCTGTTTCTGTAGAGTCTTTAGACATTACTTTTGCTTCTAAAGTATTAGCGATAGAAAAACCAAGACTATTTGATAAATTACGACTTGGAGTGCCATAAATACCTTGTTCAAACTGTGTATATTCAAGAACATCTAAAGGATCAACACTTTGTTGTATTTCATCATAATAAAACCCAAAATCTGGTTTGTAATTATATGAAATGGAAGGTCTCACAGTGTGCCTTATTGCCTGTAAACGCCCTTTTTTAAAGTTTACATCACCATACAAAGTTGTGGATAATGATACACCAACATTGTACTCTCTAAATGCGTTAAATCCTTTGATGGTATCAGTTATAACTTCATCAATAATATTGTCATAACGCTTATTCACCTTATTAAAGTACCAAACTTCCTTATATCTTGCTGATGGTGAAAGTGTAAAATGTTTCATCACTTTCATGCTTGTGTTTAAAGAAACATCGTGTTGAACTCCAGATTTTGCAGTGTCAAACATTTCTTTTTTAAAGAACAAACTGTCAGAAGTATTAATCCTATAATCTCCTTTTAAATTATAGGTAACACCTAATTTGTGCAATGCATTTTTCTTCGCGCCATCTTTTGGTGCAAAAGGATATTGTCTATTCATGCTCACTTGTAATGACGGTAAAGACATTACAATACTCTCGGTATTTGTGTTTTGTGAATGTGTTATAGATGCAGTTAAGTTAAAAGGCGTACCAACAAATGTTTTTTGATAAGAAATAGACGAACTCAAGGTGTTATTTAAAAACGAATTATTATTATATTCGTTTAAAGATTGTCGGTAATATTTACTACTTCCAAGATTTACAGATGCAGAAAAGCGTGCATTTGGATTTGCTTTTCCGTCTTGGCGATGACTCCAACGAATATTATAGTTTGTTACCTTACTAAAATCATCAAAACCACGAAGACTATTGATGAGGTTTTCGTATCTAAAATTTAATGTACCGCTGTATTTATAACGAGTGTAGTAATTGCTTTGTAAGTTTAATCCCCAACTTCCGTTGGTATATACATCACCCAAAATTGCCAAATCAAAATGCTCATTTAAAGCAAGGTAATAGCCACCATTTTGCAAGAAAAACCCTTGATTGTTATTACTTCCATAAGATGGAATAAGAACTCCAGAAGTACGCCCTTTTGTTAACGGAAAATATGCAAAAGGTAAAATTACTGGAGTTGGTACTTCGGCAATATACAATTGAGATTTCCCTGCAACAATCTTTTTGTTTGGTACCATTTTTCCTTTACTCACTAAGATGTGGTAATCTGGAATATCTTTTTCTGAAGTAGTAATGATAACATCTCTTATATAAATAGTAGAGTCGTTAACTTTTTTCATTACACCAGTTCTGGTATCTAATTCTCCGAGTTTTGATTTGGTATTCCAAGCGATTAATTTTTCTGTTTTGTAATTAATCCTTATAGAATCATGCTCAGATTCTTGACCGTCTTGCATCACAATAGGTCTTTGATGGTATCCTAAACTGTCTTTAATTCCGATTGCAGAAATAACATTTGTGCCATGATTTATTACAATATGTCCTGCTTTTATATTGGTGGTTCCGTAATCAATTTCAGCATTATTATGGAGTGTAATTAATTGCTTTATAAAATCTTCACGAATGTAATCTGTTGCCTTATGCGTAATAATATCTTCAATAGCACCTTTTGGTTTTTTGATACTGTCAGTTTGCGTAGAATCTTTGGATTTTATAAGGGTTTCAAAATTGGTAGTTATAGTATCTTTTAGTGAAACATCTTTCTTTAAAAGTGTCTCTTTTTGAGCTGTAGGAACATCAAATTTTTCAGTCGTTCCGAGTTCTTGCGCAGAAATAAATTGCGGAAGAAAACTGAAAAATATCAGTATAAGAAATGTTTTTAGTGTATTTATTTGCAATGCGTTAAATACTTTGTCGTTATTATAAATAAAAATAGGTCTAAAATTCCTAACTTTTCTTAATTTCGCTATAAATTTAAAACCTTTATTATTACAAGTTGGCTTAATATTTGAATAACTCTTATAAGTTGGCAAAAATAATTAAAATTAATTGATGAACTTACAGATGTTCCACAAATTTAATACCAAAACGAAAGCAATCCAAGTTTTCGTACTTTCTTTCCTTTTTATTCTGATAACTTTAACAAGTTATGCACAGGAAAAGACCTATACAGTTGTGTTAGATGCAGGTCACGGAGGAAGTGATCCAGGGAAAGAAGGCTATAGGAAATATAAAGAAAAAGACATTGCTCTTAAGATAACACTTGCAGTTGGTGAAATTTTATCAAAAAATGAAGACATTAACGTAATTTACACACGTAAAACAGATGTTTTTGTTGATTTATACAAAAGAGGAAAAATAGCCAACAAAGCAGATGCAGATTTATTTGTGTCAATCCATTGTAATGCTCATTCATCACAGGCTTATGGTGCAGAAACATGGGTTTTGGGTTTGCATGCGAATAAACAAAATTTTGAGGTAGCAAAAGCAGAAAACTCTGTAATATTAAAAGAAGATAATTACAAAGAAAATTACAAAGGATTTGATCCAAACTCTCCAGAATCGGTTATTGGACTTACCTTAATGCAAGAAGAATATTTAGATCAAAGTTTACAATTGGCAAGTCTTATTCAAAATAATTTCACCAATAAGTTAAAACGGAAAAATAGAGGTGTAAAGCAAGCGGGATTTATAGTGCTGCATCAAACATATATGCCAAGTATATTGATTGAAACAGGTTTTATAACTAATAAAACTGAAGCAAATTATTTAAATTCTAAAAATGGTCAGAAAAATTTTGCGCAATCTATCGCAAGCGGAATAGAAACTTACCTAAAACAATTGGAGATAAATACAGTAGAAAGTATTGTAATTGAAGAGGAAAAACATCAAATAAATAAAAATATAATTTTTAAAGTGCAAATCGCTTCTGGTCCTACAAAACTAGAAACAAAATCATATAACTTTAAAGGACTCATTGGTGTTGAACGCATTAAAGTTGGAAGGAGTTATAAGTATTATTACGGAAAAACTTCAGATTATACTGAAGTTTTAAAACATCAAAAGCAAGTTAAAAAGAAAGGATTTACTACAGCTTATATTACAGCTTTTAAAAACGGAGAGAAAATAAGTGTTCAAAAAGCCTTAAAAACTCCTCAATAAATAGTTTTTACTCACAGAAATTATTAGTAATATTGTTTCTTAAACAGTATTACTATTTTGAAACCATCAAGAGAATTAAAAACAGGTATTGTAGCCATTGTTATTATTGGTATTTTTATTTGGGGTTATAGTTTTATGAAAGGTCAAAACCTTTTTAATTCTTCACCTCGCACTTACTTTGTAGAGTATAATAATGTACAAGGTTTAAACACTGCAAGTTCAGTAACAATTAATGGTCTGCAAGTAGGTAAAGTTATCGATATTTCTTTTAATCCAGAAAAAAAAGGAACATTAGTTGTAGAGTTTGGTGTAGATAATGATTTTCAGTTTTCAAAAAATAGTACAGCAAAAATTTATAGTGCCAGTTTAATGGGCGGAAAATCATTAGCAGTTGTACCATCTTATGAAGGTGAAAATGCTATTTCTGGAGATTACTTAATAGGCGAAATAGAGTCTGATATATTCTCATCAGTTGGAGAAAAATTAAATCCACTTCAAGCAAAATTAGAGCGAGTTATTGTAAGTGCAGATTCTTTAATGTTAGGATTAAATCAAACTTTAAATGCTGATGCTCGTAAAAATTTAAGACAAACTTTTGCAAATTTAAATGTAACGGTTGCTAATTTTAGAAAATCATCAGTTTCTTTAGATGCACTTTTAGCCGAAAACAAAGATAAATTAGGAGCATCACTTGCCAATGTAGAAATTGCTACAGATAATTTTGCTAAGATTTCAGATTCACTTGTTAATGCGAATTTAGCACAAACAATTAGAAAATTGCAAAGTACAATTTCAAGTTTTGATAATGTACTTGCAGGAATAGATAGAGGAGAAGGTTCAATAGGAAAACTATTGAAAGACGAAGGCTTGTATAATAATCTCGAAAATGCATCTAAAGAAATGGAAGAGTTATTACGCGAAATGAAACTGAATCCAAAACGATTCGTACACTTCTCATTATTCGGAAAAAAAGCTAAAGAATACAATCCTAAAGAAGATAACTAATGCAGTATTTACCAAACATACTTTTTGCTATTATACTTATTGTTGGAATAGGTTTTTTTGTAAGAAATATTAGAAAAATCATTCGAAATATCAAATTAGGAAAAGATATTGACAGAACAGATAACAAATCTGAACGCTGGAGAAATATGGCGAATATCGCCCTAGGACAATCTAAAATGGTTCGCCGTCCAGTCTCAGGAATTTTACATATTATTGTTTATTTAGGATTTATTATTATTAATATTGAAGTTCTCGAAATCATTATTGATGGTCTTTTTGGAACGCATCGTGTACTCAGTTTCTTAGGTGGATTTTACTCGTTTTTAATAGGAAGTTTTGAAGTGT
This sequence comes from Flavobacteriaceae bacterium, assembly GCA_021647835.1. Lineage (GTDB taxonomy): Bacteria > Bacteroidota > Bacteroidia > Flavobacteriales > Flavobacteriaceae > Urechidicola. The sequence goes on from JAKITY010000050.1 coordinate 7,248, forward strand.
TAGCCTTATTGGTATTAGTATCTGTAATTATTTTTTGGATTCGAAGAATGATTATGCGTATTCCTCGTTTTTGGAATAAAGAAATGAAAGGCTTTCCAAAGAATGACGCATTATATATCTTATATTTCGAAATGGTGTTGATGTCTTTATTTTTGATAATGAATGCAGCAGACATACATTTTCAAGAGTTAAATGCAGGAAATCCGGTAAGTCAATTTTTAGCACCACTTTTTGAAGGAATGAGTGTAACAACTGTTCATTTAATTGAGCGTTCTGCTTGGTGGATTCACATTGTTGGGGTATTAATTTTCTTAAATTACCTATACTATTCTAAACATTTACACATTTTATTAGCGTTCCCAAATACGTTTTATGCTAATCTCGAAACAATGGGGAAATTTCCAAACGATAAAAATGTAACCAAAGAAGTGAAGTTAATGATGGATCCAAACGTAGATCCGTATGCAGCGCCTCCAGAAGGTGAAGAAGACTCTGTTCCCGAAAAATTTGGCGCAAGTGATGTTACTGATTTAAATTGGGTGCAATTGATGAACGCATATACGTGTACAGAATGTGGACGTTGCACATCTGTATGTCCTGCAAACCTAACAGGAAAAGAATTATCGCCAAGAAATATCATGATGAAAACACGTGATAGGCTAGAAGAAGTTGGGAAGAACATCGATAAAAATGGTAAATTTAAAGATGATAATAAGCAATTACTAAACGATTATATCACACCTGAAGAATTATGGGCTTGTACAACTTGTAACGCTTGTGTAGAAGAATGTCCTATAAGTATAGATCCGTTATCGATCATTATGGAAATGCGTAAATATTTGGTGATGGAACAATCTGCTGCGCCACAAGAACTGAATATGATGATGACCAATATAGAAAATAATGGTGCGCCATGGCAATACAATCAAATGGATAGATTAAATTGGAAAGATGAAGAATAAATTTAATAAAGAACTAAAAGAATTAAAGGACAAAGAAGGTAATTTACTAAGTCCTGCTTTAGCAGAAGGCGTTAAAAATTACTTGATTGATATTGATGGAACTGTTTGTGATGATATTCCTAATGAGGAGCCTGAGCGTATGCTTACAGCAAAAGTATATCCTGATGCTTTAGATACTCTTAACAAATGGTACGATGAAGGTCATATTATATGTTTTTTTACTTCAAGAACTGAAGAACATAGAATATATACTGAAATCTGGTTGAAAGAAAACAGATTCAAATATCACAGTTTGTTGATGGGAAAACCAAGAGGAGGAAATTATCATTGGATAGACAATCATTTGGTAAAAGCAACGCGATATAGAGGTAAATTTACTGATTTGGTAGATAAGGAAGTAACGATTCAAGTCTTTGATGACGGAAGACATTAATTATAAGGCTTTAGGCGATATGCTATAAGCCAAATGAAGATATAAGAATAATAATTGTTTTGGTTATTTAGTTGGTTATAAAGCCAAAAGCATACAGCCAAAAGCATAAAGCATAAGAAATGAACGTACCAACAATGGCAGAAATGATGGCGCAAGGAAAGCAACCAGAAATATTATTTTGGGTTGGCGCTTCTGGAAGTTATGATGATAGAGCAAAGAAAATAACACGTGCTTTTGTAAAGATTTTGCACAAAGCAAATGTTGATTTTGCAGTTCTCGGTACAGAAGAAAGTTCTACAGGAGATGTTGCCAAAAGAGCAGGAAATGAATTTTTATTTCAGATGCAAGCAATGATGAATATAGAGGTTTTAAATGGATATGAAGTAAAAACAATTGTTACTGCAGATCCACATTCATTTAACACTTTTAAAAATGAATACCCTGAGTTAGGAGGAAAATACGAAGTATATCATCATACACAGTTTATAAAAAAATTAATTGACGATGGTAGATTGTCAATTGATGATACTGTGTTAAAAGATAGACGTGTTACCTATCACGATCCATGTTATTTAGGAAGAGCAAATGGCGAGTATGAAAGTCCGAGAGATATTATTAGAAAAATGGGTGTGAATTTATTAGAAATGAAACGCAACAAATCAACTGCTTTATGTTGTGGCGCAGGAGGCGCACAAATGTTTAAGGATGCCGAAAAGGGCGATAAAGAAATCAATGTTTTGCGTACCGAAGATGCTCTTAAGACCAAGCCTCAGATTATTGCAACAGGATGCCCTTACTGCAATACAATGATGACAGACGGTATTAAAGCGACTAATAACGAAGCAACAGTTGAAGTGTTAGATATTGCGGAATTGATAGCAAACTCCCAAAATTTATAATTGAATAAAGACTTTTCTGTTCGGTTGTTAGGTCGAGCCTTTCGACTCCGCTCAAGATAAACTAAAGTAGAGATTTATTTATGTTAAAACACTACATCCAAGCAGCACGTTTACGAACCTTACCATTATCTGTTTCTGGAATTATTGTTGGTTCAATACTTGGAAATAGAGATCATATTTTTGAAATGATTAATAATGAAATTGGTAATTGGCATTGTTTTGGAATCCCATCAGTTTTAGAAACTTCAATTTTTTGGCTTGCAATTCTCACAACCATAGGTTTTCAGATATTATCAAATTTTGCTAATGATTACGGTGATGGTGTAAAAGGAACAGATAACGATGATAGAGTAGGTCCAAAACGCGCACTTCAAAGTGGAGCAATTTCTCCAAAACAAATGCTAAGCGCCATTAAAATTACTGGATTTATTACTTTACTGATTGCTTTACTATTGATTTACGTTTCCTTCGGAAAAGAAAATTTTGGATATTCAGCACTCTTTTTCTTTTTAGGAATTGCAAGTATTGTTGCGGCAATTAAATATACGATGGGAAAAAATGCGTATGGTTATAGTGGTTTAGGCGATATTTTTGTATTTCTTTTCTTCGGATTATTAAGTGTTTGCGGAAGTTATTTTCTTTACACAAAACACTTAGATTATATAATTTTTCTTCCAGCGATTTCTATTGGATTGTTGAGTGTAGGAGTTTTAAACCTCAATAATATGCGTGATAGAGCATCAGATGCGAAATCAAATAAAAACACATTAGTAGTTAAAATAGGAGAAGCATCAGCAAAAAAATATCATTATTTCTTGTTGATTGGTGCATTTATTTCTGCATTGCTATATATTCTGATTCGTCCCAACTCTCCTTTAGAAGTCATATTCGTAATTGCATTTATTCCAATTTTTAAGCATTTGCACACAGTTTATAATAATAACAATCCTAAAGAATTAGATCCAGAATTGAAGAAATTGGCATTGAGTACCTTCTTGTTTGCTATTCTCTTAGGATTGGGACAAGTATTGTAATCACAGAATAAACCTTAAACGTAAAAAAAATCCCGCAATTGCGGGATTTTTTAATGATTTAAAAATTATTTATTCTTACTGAATAACCAATTTACGTGTTGCTGTTTTTCCTTCCTCTATAACTCTTAAGATATAAATACCTGAGTTTAAGTTAGAAACTAACACATTTTCATTTGCTTGTATTTCATTTGAATATACCGATTTCCCAAGCATATCAAAAATTTGTACTTGTTTAGAAGCATTGCTTATAGAACTAATACTAAACTCTCCATTATTCACAGGATTTGGATATACTGCAAAACCTTCAATGTTGTTTTCTCTTACTGACAATGCTGCGCCAGGATAAGGAGTTGTTGAAGCGATATTGGTAGCGCCATCAAGATCTCCAAGAGTATATGTCCAATAAGCAGTGATAAAAGTAGTACTTGGTCCAGCAACACTTCTATATGCCCAACCATCTAAATACTCCCAAGGTTGACCTGTCCCATCAGTATTAACATCTCCAAAGACATCAATTATCTGTCCGTTTTCAAAAATTTCTAAACCATCATCTCCATTAATATTAAATGCTCCTGATTCATATCCAGTTATTACAAGTGGTGCGAAAAAAGTATTAAATGCTACTAAATGTCCAGAGCCGATAACATAAATTTTATCACCAGTAGTTGCTGCTACAGCAGGGAAAGTAAATTCTTGAACTCCACCACCATTACCATTAGTTGCACTACCAACACCAAAAATACTTAAATCTGGAATGTCAGCTAATACTTCTATTTCCATACCTCTTGGTGAAAATCCAGTTAAAACATCAAATGCTCCAATTATTGCTAATGCATTTGTTAGTGTATTATAAACTTCTCCACTTAAAGAAACTATTTTAGGAGTTGCTCCTGTGCTAGTGATGTTTACATCTCCAGAATATGGACTTATAGCCAATCCAACTTTTAATCTAGCATAAATTGTAGTTGTTGCAACTGTTCCACCTCCAAAAGGAAGAGTAACACTTGCTCCAAAAGTACCTCCTGAAGTCTCAGAAATTTCAAAATCTGTTGGGGCATTAATTATTATATCATTAGTTAAATTTGTTCCAGATACTGTAAATGATCCTTCAGCAGAAGGTCCATTACTCACTTCATAATCTAATCCTGAAACTGCAGAACTAACAACAGTTGCTGGACTAGTAGATTCAACCATAAGGTCAGTCCATGTTGTAGCAACTCTTATTCCATCAACAGTACATGTTGGTATGCCCCCAGATTGACGTAATGCAATTGCAGCAATACTTGTTGCATCAGTACCATCAGCTGAAGTTGCTTCTGTAGTTCCTGGTTCAGTTCCAACAACAGCAGATAACACATAAATTGAAGCTGCACCTGCAGTTAAATCATATTTCAAAACTAATAAATATGTAGTGTTAAGGTCAAAAGGAGTTGTACCGTAAACAATAGTTCCTCCACCTTCTCTTACACCAAATAATATTTTTCCAGTACCATCATCTCTAGCATAAGCTCTTCCAAAAAATCCTCCACCAGCATCTCTAAAATGATAAAAGTAATTCCCGCCAGCCGAAACAGTACTAAGATTCACTAATGTACTTGCATATATATTACCAGTTGTAACAGAAGTAAAGGTCCTATTTACATCTTGTGAATTTGATCCAACAATTGTTGCTGAACCTCCAACACCAGAAGAAGGGTAACTAGCCATTGTTAGCGAAGTTGTTGCATACCCTACAGCTGTAGAACCAGAATGTGACGCCCATATACCACCACTTTGTGCTACGAGATCTCCTGCTACTGCTCCGTAATCAAAGTTTTCTGTAATTATTGTTTGCCCAAAAGACACAACAGAAATTAATAATGTTAATAATAAAAAGTAATTTTTTTTCATAATTGTATGATTTTAATTGTTTTATTGAGTTTTATGAACCTCAAATTTACATAAAAAAATTGATTTTTTTTCTAAAAAATGAGATTTAACGTTTTATTTTTGTAGATATTGTATTCTAACAAGATTTAAAGAAAAAAATCTTACTAATATCCTAGTGTTACTAATATTTCTTCAGATGATTTCTCACTTTTCCTATTATAAAACGCTAAGGCTAAATCTGCTCTGTTTGTAAAGACTCCATTTATTCTTTTATGATACTCGTTAAATTGCTCGTTTGTATCAAATGAATAAGGGTGAATTAATAAATCTGATTTATGGATTAATGTTGCCATCCAAATAGTGGTTAATTCTGCATAATTATTAGGCTCACCTGTAATACTTGTTCCGATAATATGAGCATTATTATCAACTGCAAAATCAATTACTTTAGTATAGATTTCTTTGATGTCTCCTTTCATATCAGGACGCCATAGTAAAAAGCACTTTGGTATGTTTGGCAATTCTCTTTCTAAATTTATAATGCTTTCAGGTGAAAAAGATTGTAAAATAAGGCGTGCATTTGTATTGGCAATATTTACTTTACCTTTTTGAGTTTCTATTTCTTTAGGGTTGCTGTTAATATTCCAACCAAAATTTGTCAACTCTTCTTTTAAGAAATTTTCAATATTTGATTTTGGATGTTTGGTTTCTACGTAAATCCCAGGTCTATTGCCATTATCATTTGGATCTATTTCGTATTGGTATTTTCCGTTCCAATTGTTGTCAACTGTTTTCTCAACAGGATTCCCATTTTTTCGTTGTATTCTATTTCCTTCGGCAATCATTATTACATCTTGTAATGTTAGAATTTTAAGATTTTCAAATTTTTCTTTTGCTTGATTTGGATTTGCTTTATTAAACCAAGAACCTGTATCTAACCGCCTTAATTCTACTAAAGTAAAATCATTAATTGTAGCGTTTACTCTATCAGGAAACACCTCCTTAATATTAGTAGTTCGTTTCAAATCATCATCATGAAAAGCAACAAGTTGATTGTCTTTGGTAAGTTGAATATCTAATTCTAAATAATCAGCACCAATATTTCTTGCCCAACGATATGCAGGCTCAGTTTCTTCAGGAGTCCAGTAAGTGCTTCCTCTATGTGCAATTACAATATTCTCTTTGACATAATTACGTATTTTTTTTGCGCTTTCGCTTATTTTTTTAACTTCTTGCATTTGTATTTTTTCTTTCGCCTCTTTTTTACAAGATATTAATGATATAATCAGTGCTAAAATAAAATAATTTGTTCTTTTCATTTTCAAGGTTTATTTAATTCTTTTAATTTATGATTTTTATTTTCAATAATCCAAGTATAACCAATAAATAGAATTGATAATATACATGCGCCAACAAGTAGTAGAAAACCACTATCCCAACCATAATTATCTACCAAATAACCAATAACAATATTTGCAGTTAAAGCACCACCAAGATAACCAAATAAACCTGTAAAACCTGCCGCTGTTCCTGCTGCATTTTTTGGTACTAAATCTAATGCTTGCACGCCAATTAACATTACAGGACCATAGATTAAAAATCCGATAGCAATTAACGCAAGATTATCAATCAAAGGATTTCCTACAGGGTTTTTCCAATAAACAACAACAGCAATCAACACTAAAACCATGTAAATGATGCTCACAGGAGCACGCTTGCCTTTAAACCATTTGTCACTTACAATTCCTGCTAAAATTGTCCCTGGAATCCCTGCCCATTCATATAAGAAATACGCCCAGCCAGATTCTTCTAAAGAGAAATTTTTAACTTCTTTTAAATATGTAGGCGCCCAATCTAAGATGCCATATCTAACTAAATAAACAAAGATATTTGCAATAGCAATAAACCATAGTAACTTGTTTTTAAAAATATACTTTAAGAAAATTTCTTTTCCTGAAATGATGTCATTTTGATTTACACCTTCAATTTCTTCAGGATAATCATTTTTATATTCTTCAATTGGAGGTAAACCTACTGCTTGAGGCCTGTCTCTAAGTGTCAAGTAAATAATGAGTGCTATAAAGACAGCAATAATTCCAGGTAAGTAAAATTTAGCATGCCAATCATTAAAATAAGCGACTCCAAAAATGGCTAAAGGACCAATCAATCCACCACCAATATTATGCGCTGTATTCCAAAAAGACATTTTTGTACCTCTTTCTTTTATAGAAAACCATTGCACCATTATTCTTCCGCTTGGTGGCCAGCCCATACCTTGAAACCATCCATTGAGTAATAAAAGAATAAACATAATGGTTACTGATGATGTTGCAAATGGAAAAAGCCCCATAGTAATCATTATCAATCCTGACATTAATAAGCCAATTGGCATAAATTTGCGAGCATCACTTCTGTCAGAAACATTTCCCATTAAAAACTTACTTAATCCATAAGCAATTGCTACGCCAGACAGTGCAAAACCTAACTGTAACTTTGTATAACCTTGCTCTATTAAATCTGGAATTGCCAAAGCAAAATTTTTGCGAACTAAATAATATCCAGCATAACCAACAAAAATCCCGAAAAAGACTTGCCAGCGCATTTTGCTGTAAAACTTATCAACTTTATCGTTTGATATGGGTTCTTTATCTAGAGGTTGTTTTAAAAATTTAAACATGTTTATTTTTCAGTTATTAAATATCCTTTTGCAAGTTCGTTAAAACTTTTGATTTGTTCTTTTTCCCATTTTTCATCTCGATTCAATTCTTTTGCCATAATTTTTGCAACGGTTGGTGCCATTTTAATACTTTCTTTAGCATCTAATAATAACACTCTTGTTCTGCGAGATAAAAAGTCTTCTATGTTTCTGGCATATTCGTTTTTGACAGCCCAAACAACTTGTGCTTTATTAACTTTTAAGTCTTCACTTATCCATTCTTTTAATTCTGGATTTAATTTAATGAGTTTTTCAATTTCCTGTATATCCGAACCATAAAAATAAAATGGATTGTCAAAATCTACATTTTCCATATAGCCATGAATGTGTAATTCTTCTGAGATACTTTCTCTTTCAGGAAGTTTAAAAAGCCTTGCTAATGTATCTATAGCATCTTCACCCATTTCTCTGTAGGTAGTCCATTTCCCTCCAATTATGGAGACTAAACCAGATTCAGAAGTGATTATTTTATGCTTTCTTGATATTTCTTTTGTTTTTCCGTTTGTATACTTTTTTGGTGCTGCTAAAGGTCTTAATCCTGCAAAAACACTTTTTATATCTGCTCTTGTTGGCTTGATTTCTAAATAGCGACTTGCAGTTTCTAAAATAAAATCTATTTCTTCGGATGTTGCTTTTGGCTCTATTAAAGTTTCTTCTTTAGGTACGTCTGTAGTTCCTAAAATAACTTTATTATGCCAAGGGACAGCAAATAATACACGACCATCTTTCGTTTTTGGTATCATCAAAGCATAATCTGATTGTAGAAATTTACTATCAATTACAATATGTACTCCTTGACTTGGTTTGATAACTTTTTTTGCCTTCGGATTGTCTTTTTGAATAATTGAATCTACAAAAACACCTGTTGCATTTAAAACAGATTTGGCTTTAAGATTGTAAACTTTTCCCGTTTCTCCATCTTTTGCGATAACACCTTTAATTTTATTACTTTCTTTAATAAAAGAAGTTACTTTCATGTAATTTAAAGCAGTTCCTCCATTATCAATTATAGTTTGTGCTAAATTAATTCCAAGTCTTGCATCGTCAAATTGACCATCGTGATATAAGATACTTCCTCTTAAATTTAATTTTTTTAATGTCGGAATTTTTTCAAGTGTTTTTTCTCTCGAATATGGTTTTGAAGTTCCAAATCTTGATTTTCCGGAGAGTAAATCATATATAGTTAAACCAAAAGTATAAAAAGGCTTGTACCACCATTTATAAGACGGAATTAAAAAAGGTTTATTAGTAACTAAATGAGGAGCATTTTTAAGCAATAAACCTCTCTCTTTTAAGGCTTCTAAAACCAAAGAAATATCACCTTGCGCTAAATAACGAACACCTCCATGTACCAATTTTGTACTTCTGCTTGAAGTGCCAATTGTATAATCGTATTGCTCTAATAATAATGTTTTGTAACCTCTTGTAGTCGCCTCAACAGCTGCTCCTAAACCAGTTGCGCCTCCTCCAATAATTAAAACATCCCAAATTTCTGTTGAATTTAGTTGGTTGATGAAGTTTCTTCGAGTCATGGTTAGTTTTGTAAGACAAGGTAAACAAATTATTTTATTGTATAGAATGTTTTTTTGTAAATTGCGAAAGTAAAAATAATTAAAAAGGAAAAATCAAGATATTTAGATTCAGAGTCAAAACAAATTACACATTTTATGAAAAAAATAATCACTACAATTCTTCTTATTTCAATAAGTATTTCTTTTGCGCAGAAAACATCAAATTTAGCAATAAAAGAAAGTTTAGTATATAAAGATAAAGTAAAGGCAGGAGAAATTTTAGCCATTTATACATCAACAAATAATTTAACAGGTATTGTAAGAGAAAGTAAAAAAAATATACTGTTTGATGTGTTTGATACTGATTTGAATAAGGTTCATACTAAAACCATTGAAAGTCA
>JAKITY010000051.1 GCA_021647835.1 Flavobacteriaceae bacterium
CAAAACTCTTAAAAGATAACATCAGAAAACAGAAAAACGCTCAGGGAAAACTAATTCTTGAGCGTTTTTACTTAATTGTTTTCTGAAAGTTAATCTTTTGGTCTTACTTCTGAAAGTGCCTATTTAACAAATTCTTATTTAAAAAGTACTATATCCTGCTCCCGAACGATTGCATCGTGTGGTAAAGAAAGAATAAACAAAATAACTAAAAGTCACACGAAAAATTCGTGCGATAGCGTTGCATCGTGTGGTAATTATATTAAAAATCAAAACTCCAATCAAACAAATCAGTGCGTAAACCAATGCTTAACCAAGTTGTATTGGTTTTATCAAAATTGGTTGAGATTGTTTCAGGATTAAAATTTCTATAGGTTAAGCCTCCAAAGAGTTTTAAGTTCGTTGCAGGATTTATTAAATAACCTACTTGTACATCGCCAATAAAAATATTGGTGGTATTTCCTTGTCCAATTTCCACACCAAAATCACTATTCCTAATACTATAATCTCGGTAAATATCGCCGCCATAACTTACAGTATCGCCTTCTATGTCAAAGCCTTTTTTTCCTGTTACAATCTTAGCACTTCCGAACCATCTCCCTTTGGTGTAATGAGCAATTCCAATAAACTCATTAAAGTTTGCTCCCCAAGGATGCGCTAACGGTTGATTGGCATTTCCATAATTTAGCGTTGGGTCGTTGTGCGAATAGGTAAATGGTCTTGCTGTATTGTATTCGGCTTGTAAAAAGAGGTTTTTTACGTTGAATGCGTTGTAATATTTTGCACCTATTTGAAAACCGCTTTTGTTTGCCCAATAACCGTTTCCTTTAGCGATTTGACTTGTTGAAAATTCATCAATCAATAACTGAGAATAGAACGAAAACTGATCATTTAAACGGTATTTTGCTGTCAAACCAATAACTGCGTTTCCTCCTCTTGAACCTGTAGAAAATTCTATGGCTCTATAAAATATTATCGGATTTAAATAGTTGACATCAAAACCTCTATCATTAGAATTCTCCCAAATTACTGATTCAAATAAACCAATATTTAATTTTTTAGTAACATTATAACTCAAATAATGCGAAGCCATAAATTTTTGTTTAAATACGCCATCAACCGTTACTTCAGGTCGTACATCTCGTAGCCACATCCAAAGGTTGGTGTATTTTATTTTCCAAAATTTAGTGTTCACTTTAAAAAATGGGTATGGTGAAGCATTTTCTGATAATAACATTGAACGGTAACCATCACCAATAAAATTCTTATCATGACCAAACTGTACATTCAGAAATTTATTTGGTGTATATGATAAATAACCTGTTGCTACAGGATAATCATACGCATCTTTTTTAAATCCTTTAGCAATTCCTCGTCCCGGAATTATGGCTGGATTTCCTCCTGCTGGCGCAATAGATTCGGCATAATTATTCACATAATCAGCAAAACGACCTTGAGATTCATAAATGGTTGATGAAAAACTTAATTTTTTACCCAAAGACCCTTGAATTCTAACACCACGAGTGTTGTTAAACGTATTGATACTTCCTGCTTTACCAACTTGTAAATCAATAATTGGATCGAATGTAAACCAATAATTTTTTCCTTGTACCTGCAACATATGTTCGTTAAAAAACTTTTTACCGAGCCAAGTATCTTTAGTCATCATCAAACTTGATTTTTGAGCATCTAAGTCAACATATTTCTCTATATCGCTGTACACATAAGGCTTTACGGCAGTATGTGAATTAGCAGCTCTATTGTAATAATAGTCTAATTGACTATACGATTGATGCGTATAAGACATGTTTAACTGACTGTGGTGTTCTAATAATTGCAACGAATCTGGTTTAATTAGTTCTAAATTTTCATCTTTTTGAACAACCGAAAAATCATCATTTACAGTTCGTTTTCCCTCTTCAGTAATTGTTTCTTGTGATGCATTCAACGGAATAGCAATTGGCAGCACAAATTGCATTTCGACATTATGATTGTTATATTTTGCTGGAGTCGCGTTTGGCAATTCATCAAAAATACGTGTAATCTCATCTTTTAATTCCTGATAAGGTGTATTAGCATACAAAACGGTGAATTTTCCTTCTCTATCAACATAAAAAACGACATTTATCATTCCCTTAAAATTGTCTTTCACCACTTCTTCAGGAAGTTTTATTGCTGCTATTACTGCTTGAGAAACAGTTGTATTAAAACATTCTTTTAAGGCTTCATTATCTACCGATTCACAGCCTTCAACAACAGGATATTTTTCGAGTTGTGCAAATGTAATAATCGAAAACATCAGCAAAAAAGCACTAAGTATATATTTTTTCATACGCTAAATCACGAAATTTTTATCACGCTATTATTCTCTAATTTATATTTTTCTTTACTCTCTGTACAAACAGCAAATCCGTTTTTATCAAATTCCAATCTATGTCCAAACTCACTAATCCAACCAATTTGTTTTGATGGGTTTCCAACGACTAACGCATACGAAAGTACTTCTTTGGTTACCACGGCACCTGCGCCAATAAAGGCGTATTCACCTATAGGGTTCCCACAAACAATAGTTGCATTTGCACCGATACTTGCTCCTTTTTTGACTAAAGTTGTTTTAAACTCATCACGTCTTTTTATAGCACTTCTCGGATTGACAACATTTGTGAAAACCATTGAAGGACCCAGAAAAACATCATCTTCACAGATAACGCCTGTATAAATTGACACGTTATTTTGTACTTTTACGTTTGTGCCCAACACAACATCTGAAGAGACAACAACATTTTGACCAATATTGCAATTTTCACCAATTTTACTATTCGGCATGATATGACTAAAGTGCCAAATTTTTGTTCCGTTTCCTATATCACAACCTTCGTCTATAACGGCAGTTTTGTGTGCAAAATATTCTTTCATATTAATATTCTTCTGTTGTTTTTCCGTTTGCTATTTTTTTTGCTGATGATGTTCCGATACGAGTTACACCCATTTCAACCATTTTAACAGCATCTTCATAACTACGAACGCCTCCTGCGGCTTTAGATTGTAATGGTTTTGCATTTTCTACGATTAACTCCATCGCTTCAAAAGTTGCTCCGTTTGGTTTTCCGTCTTCGGTTTTATAAAATCCTGTTGATGATTTTACAAATACATTTTGTGCCTTGTCTTCAAAATTACCCATTACAACATCATGAATTAATTGTGTTATACCAACGATTTCATCATCAGTTAAAGCAGCTATTTCAATAATCCATTTGGCAACTTTATTGTTTTCTAAGGCTATTTTAGTTCCTTTAAAAACCTCAGCCTTTACAAGATTTATTTGCCTTTTTTTAAAGGCTTCATAATTTACTACATAATCCAATTCATCAACATTATGATCAATTGCTTGTTGTGCTTCTTGTAGTTTTTTATCGGTAGATTTTATTCCTTCATGAAAACCAATAACTGTTCCAACAAGAACATCTGACTTTGCATCTTCAATCAATCTTTTGGCAAGTGAAACGTATTCAGGGCGAATCATTACCAATTTAAAATTATTTTCAATTGCTTCTTCAATCAAAGCAACAACGTTATTTTTTATTTCTTTTACTGATATTCCTGCTTGTTCAGGAGTTTTTAAGTATGTTGAATCTAAATAATGTGCAATATTCATAGTTCAAATTTTATCTCACGAAAATACAATTTTAAAAAGAAAAATCCCGCAAAAAGCGGGATTTTGATTACAGAGCGATACACAAAAAATAATTTTTCTATGTTTTTGCGTTACCGTAAATAAGGAGCGTTTTACTTAAGAGTTAACAGTCTATTTATTCTACATTAAAAACTATAGGAAGTATGTATTTAACATTTACGGCTTCTCCATTTTGTTTTCCAGGAATCATAGTTGGAAGTTTGTTTACAACTCTTTTTCCTTCTTTTTCAAGTCGAGAATGTGGAGCGTTTGAGTTTGTTATTTCTATTTCTCCTGTTTTAGTGATTAAAAATTCAACAAAAATCCTCTTTTTCCCAGAAGATAGACCAAGTTGGTTGCTTAAACTTGAATTAAATTTTCTTTGAACATGTTTATGCATTTTTTTTTCAAAACAGGCTCTTCTTTTTGATTGTTTTACTTTCTCACAACCAGGAAAAATAGGAATTTCTTGAACATCATCTATTTTAAGATGATCGTCAGGAGCTAATATATTATCTCCACTTCCTTCATCAACTAAACCACTTAAATCTATCGGGTTATGATCTTCAGGATCTATTGGCTGCACAAAAGGAGGTGTATCATCTTCTTGAGTTGGAGTATCATCAATAACAAAATCTGTAGAAGGTTGTCTTTTCTGTTTTACTGCTACTATTTTTTCTTTCCTTTTAATTTGAATTTCTTTTACTGGAAAAAGCTCAAAAGTGTCATCAGAATCGATTGAAGTTTCAATAACAATTGGCACTCTTTGCTCTGTTTTTAACTCAAGCGCGAGATAAGTTGTAAATAATGTTAATACGAGTCCCAATTGCAGGAACAATCCAGAACTTTTTTGTAAATTGTTGGTGTACGTTTTTGTTTTCATAATATTTAGAGTTAAGATGTTAAAATTATGTTAACTACAAGAAACGTACCAAAAAGAAAGAGTCCGCAATTGCGGACTCTTTTATAATTTATGATATTGCTTTTTATTCTACATTAAAAGAAATTGGCAGCATATAAGTTACATTTACTGGACGTCCTCTTTGTTTCCCTGGTTTCATTCTTGGCAGTAATTTCACTACTCTTATTGCTTCTTTCTCTAATTTTTTATGAGGCGCACGAGCACCCATAATTTGAATGCCACCAGTTTTGGTGATTTTAAATTGCACGTATATTTTTTGTTTTCCACTCAATCCTAAATCTCCTGCAAGTTCTGCATTAAATTTTCTTTGAACGTGTTTTTGCATTTTCTTATTTAGACAGGCTTTCTTTTGTTGTTTGGTTCCTTTACATCCAGGATATACAGGCACATCTTCTATAACTGCAAAAGCAACATCTTCTTCAAAAATTTCTTCTTCTTCTACTTCTACTATTTCCTCTACTTCAATTTTTTCTGACTCGTCAGTTTCTGTAGATTCTATAATTGTTTCTTCTACTTCTTCTTCATCTTCAACAATTTCTATAACTTCTGGTGCTGCTGGTGGCGGTGGAGTGAATTTTGGTTGCTCAATTATAAATTCTTCTACTTCATCTTCCTCATCATGATCAGAAGTTACTACAGCCATAGCATTAGCACTTTTTTCATACGTTTTATGCTCAATCCCAAGATATACTGTCAGTAAAGTTAGTACTAATCCTAACTGCCAAAACAATCTTGTATGGTTTTCTAAGTTTGCATTCGGGTTTTTCTTGATTTCCATTGTGAAAAGATTTTATTTATAGATTGCTAATTTAATAATTTTAAAATAACTTTTACAACTAATTCTTGTTAAATCGCTTTATAAAAACGAAATAACGTATTAAATATAACTATTGCAAGCACTATTCCTATTGTATTTGCTATTATATCTAAATAATCACCATGTCTATAAATGGTTAAACTACTTTGTAATACTTCAATAATTATACCAAATAAAAACACTGCAAATCCTATTTGAAGTTTTCCTTTTAGTTCTTTATGAGACTTTTTTATTGCAAACAGCCAGCTAAAAGTTAATACTAAGTATGCAATTGAGTGTAATGTTTTATCTGAAACTGTAATTTCAATATTCAATTCTGAAGGGGAAGATAAACTTAAATAAATGACAAGACACGTTATAGAAAGTGAAATCAGATAGGCACTACGCTCCAATAAGCTCTTTATAGTCTTCAGCATTTAATAAGTTTTCTAGTTCTGTTTTATCAGAAAATTTAATTTTAATCATCCATCCTTTTTTATAAGAATCAGAATTCACTAATTCTGGTTCGTCTTCTAACTCTTCATTAAATTCTACAACTTCACCAGATAAAGGCATAAACAAGTCAGAAACGGTTTTTACCGCTTCAACGCTGCCAAAAACGGCATCTTTATCAAGAGTTTCATCAAGAGTATCTACATCGACATACACAATATCTCCTAGTTCTCCTTGTGCAAAATTTGTAATCCCTATAGTTGCTATATCATCTTCTACACGAATCCATTCATGGTGTTTTGTGTATTTTAAATCTGTTGGTATGCTCATTTTCTATTTAAATAAAGTTTCTCATACAAATTTACTAAAAAAGATGAATGCCGAAAGGGTTTATAGTTTTTTTTTAATTTCCTATAGTGTATCTAATTATCAATCCTGCGCTAAAAGAGCTTCTTGGGAACGATGTTGAAATAGCATAACGAGATGAATTTTGGTCGTAATAAAACGATGCTGTTAAATTACGGTTCAACGCATAATCTGCTAAAAACTTTATTGAAAATAATCGCTGACCTCCTGTAATTTGATCATTGTCTTCATCTACATCGCGAATTAATGTTGTATTATCTCTTAATGTAACGTCTGCTTTTAAATTCAAATCTCCTTTTAATGTTTGTTTTTTACCATCAAATCTATAGCGTAATTTTAAGTCTTTAATTCGATATCCTGCTCCTATGACATATTCTTTCCCTCTGATTTCGGTCAAAGTGTTATTGTTAAAGTTTAAATTTAAAGCTCTATCTTTTCTGATTTCTGCTTTTAATGAAAGCGAATTTTTCATTTTCAAATCTACTTTTACCAATGGCGAAAACTCTTCAATTACATTGACATTTGAGAATAGTTTTTCATTGTAAAAATTTCCAGAAAGATCTTTACTTTGAATCGCTTGTGAAGAATCATACAACAAATTATTTGTGTAATTATTTATCGAATATGATGAACGGTAACCATGAGATACTGTAAAACTTTGGAATGTTTTTT
Organism: Flavobacteriaceae bacterium; assembly: GCA_021647835.1. Lineage (GTDB taxonomy): Bacteria > Bacteroidota > Bacteroidia > Flavobacteriales > Flavobacteriaceae > Urechidicola. The sequence goes on from JAKITY010000051.1 coordinate 6,880, forward strand.
TAAACCATTTCATACGCATCAACCCTTTATAAGTCAATGTCCAATTTGGTAATGGTATATTTCTAAAAGCACTTGTCTTAACCGAACTTGCATCTTTACCAGAATAAGCAGCAACAAATGCAGGTAACATTACTTGTTGGCTATTTGCTCCAAAGCCTACAATAGTTCCATCAAGATTTTGATTTCCTATATCATTAATATCAATTCCTTCTCTTACTGCTAATCTTCTAGAAATTTCAACTCTATTATCTCTAAACTCTTGAAAAGTTTTATCTGCATTATCACCAAATGCAGTTCTAATCATATTAAAACTCATGCTGAAGTTTCCAATTTCAGAGATTGGATTTTCTACAAAATCATTATTTACAACATCTAATTGTTGAGAAATGTTTTTGGTATATATTTTGTTTGCTTGCAGTTCTAAATTAAAATCTCTGAACGGACTAATATCAACCGAAACATCAAACTTGTCATAATGTGTTTGAGAATAGGTGCGGTTATAGTAAGGATCATTTACATCTCTTGAAATCAACCAACCATTTTGCAAGGCTCTATTTCTAATATCTATTTGGCTTCCAAAAACAAATCCGAATGATGGTGCCAAACCTCCTGTAAAATTATCTCTTCCTAAAAAGCCAACTTCTGGTATGTATCCAGGTAAAAAGGTACCATTATTATCCGTATAAGAAATTCTTGCTTTCTTAACCATCATTAATACATCAATTGCTGCTTTACCAAATTTATTTCCTTTTTTGGTCTTCGCCTTTTTGACTTTTCTATTTACTTTGGCTGTTTTTGTGCCTTCGCCTTTTTTACCTTTTGTTGATGGTTTAGGTTTTGATTTTTGATTTATTCTTCTCTTGGTGAATAGTTTTGTTAAACCTGCCGTTTTATATAATTTTCTAAAATCTAAATCAACAGATAAATTATGTGTATTGGCGTTCTGTATTGCATTACCAACCAAATCAACATACGATTGTGATGCTGATTGCCAATCAAAGTCTGCTGTATATGCATAATCTGCTTTTACAAAATTCAATAATGGAAGTTTATCAATAGGAATTTTATATGTTCCATTTAATGTTTGATGATAACGATCTGGACGTCCAATTGTAAAGAAATTATCAAAAAGTGTTACATCATCACTTGTGTTATAATCATCATACACATAATTGTTCATCGCTCTGAAATTAAATTGCAATGATTTGGTAAGGTTATAACCAATATTATAATCCCAATCAAACATAAAATTACGTTGTTTTAGCGTTGGCAATTCTGGTAAACCTTCTACTAAACTTCTAGAAGTTTGCTCGTTATAACTTCTAATAATATTTGAATTTACTGATATTGTTGATGGCAATAAATTGATATTAAAATCTTTGATAAAATGTAAATATTTTTTCTTTGTCAAAAAGCCCCAATTCTTAAATGGTTCTATACTTTTTGGTTGAAAAGCATAATTATAATTTGCTGATGCTCGTACATTTTGATCTAGATACTTCTCTACATTATAATTTTTATGTTGTGTTTCATTATAGGCATAAGAAACTGATAAGTTCTCAACATCATAAAAGCGCTTTTTCTTATCAGGATTTGTGTGTTCTTTTCGAACATTGATTAAACTGATACTTCTCCTTTTTGTATAATCTCTTGATTTATCACTATTTGGATTAATTTCTTCTGCATCTTCAAAAAGCACATCTTGATATTGCGCATCGTATTTTGGATCGTGTGTTTCTTCAGAAATACTATAATTTAATGGTAATTGAATTCCCCATTTTTTTGGTAATAGTTTTCCAAGGCTTACATTCGTAACAAGATCATATAATTTTGTATCTTCTTGGTTTCTTTCATTTACGCGTTGCTCAATTCCTCCAAAACCAATAGTTTCCATTCTTCCTGTTACAGAAACATCTGCGAAATCTGCAAAATTTGCATCTGCACTTACAACTGCTGCCCAACCTCCTTCGTTATCAAATTCTGATGTTCGCAATTCATTAAACCACAATTCTGCACTATGTGAAGTCAAAGAGTTATTTTTCACTCCGAGCATCATTGTGCGAATATTTCCTAAATTCGGATTTCCTTTTACTCTTATTTCATAGCCTTCTAAACCTTCAATTGGAGAAACCATTCCGTAAGCAGGATAAATTTCATTTGCAGGAACAGGAACTGCTTCTTGAAAACGTAGTAATTTTAACTTTCCTAAATGCTCTAAAATAACATTCATATTATTTTTCCAAATATCAACAGCAGATGTAGAGCCATCTTCAGTGACTTTTAACGGAAACTCTATTTGATAAAAGTTATCATTCAAGTCACTACCAAGTCTTATAACTGCTTGTAAAGCATCGTCTGGAATATCTACTTTATCTACTTCTTCAAGATGTACAAATAATTTTAATTTTTTATACATTCTTAAATCGATACTTACATTTTTATAAACGGCTCTTGTTTGTCCAGAGGGTAAATCTACTATTCTTACAGAAAGTGACTGTTCATTTTGAAACTGTATTCTTGTACTCCCTTGAAGCCTTTCTCTCTCAATTCCTGGAGGAATCACATAAGGTATAGGTGTTCTTGATTCATTTTCATCAGTATTTACAACTCCAACTTGAAAATTTTCTAATTGTGTCGTATTTAAATCAAGTGGATTTGCATTAGTTTCATCAATTTCTTTTAGATAACGTCTCCAATCTCCTCGAATCAATTGCAATTCACCAAAACGTAAAACAACTGGCATTTTAAAACCTGTCATAAACATACGCATAAAACGGATAGAACTAAAACCACTCATATCATTTATAACATCGTCAGGCGTATTAATAGGGATTCTAAATTGTAACCATCTAAAGTCTTTTTGACTTCCGTCATCTAATGTTACTGAAACATCTTTTTTATCAACAATAAACCTATGAACTCCTAATTGTAAACTGTCTCTATCCATAGAAACTTTATATTGATAATAACTCTCAACAGTATTCATCGTTTGATCTTTGTTGATGTCTTCAACATCAGGAGATGAAGTAGCGGATGTTGGAAAAGATTCTCCAGATAAATTTGATGTTGGTGAGTTTCCTTGTGTGTTATTATAATCTTTATATCGTGATAAGATAGAGGCGTTGTCAGTATCATATTGACTTCCTCTAAAATACCTGTAATTATCTGATGAAGGATCTGCTCCAAATGCTCCTCCAAACATTGTAGTTTCTTCATCATCATTCAACCCATCAAAACCAATATCTTGATTTAAACGTGAATTATCAGAAATATCAAATGTATATAAAAGTGATTGTCCTGTCGGTATTTTTCCCCAAACTGTAGGATCTGTATTGTCTATTCCTCCGTTTTCTGGCAGACCATTTTCATACATTTTACGTCCGTCTTTCAGAACATCTTCTGAAATATTTCCAAGATTGAAATATAAATCTCCAACTTGGTTTATAGGATTTTGAGGGTCTATTCCTGCAGGCAAACCTTCGGCTTGTGTGATAGAATATTCTGGATAAGGATCTAACATCCAAAATTGAATGTATTCTATATTTGCCTGTTCAAAATTGGTAACTGTCAATGGTCTTGTAATTCCTGCCCAATTATCTTCAGGAGGATTTGCATTTGTATTAAAATTTGCATCGTAATTATAACTTCCTCTTTCTGATGGGTAATATGCCAAATCTAACGAACGTAAAATAGAAGATTGTGTAATGTCTAAATCTGTTTCAAACAATTCATCAAATCTTATACGTCTTACTTCTGCTCTTGAGAGTTCTGTATCATCAATATTTCCAGGTTGCAAAGACGAGCTTCCATAAAAGAGTTGATCTACAATATACCATGCTAATTTTCCGCGTTTATAACCATACGTTAAATCTGTTGCGTCTCCATTCAAACCAAGTGTTCCATCTTGATGCTGTGGCGTACTTGATAAATACCACTGTTGTGGAGTTTTTAATTCTAATGGTATTTGTGCTCCTTCAAAATCATCTAAATATGTTGTTGCTTCTCCTCCAAGTTCTACTTGTTTTGGCGAACCTGGAATTAAGTATGCAAAATCTCCACGAACTGAGAAATTTGATTCAACATCTGTATCTAAATTTGGAAGGTAATTCACCCATTTTGTGAATTTTGGAACTTCTGTTGCGTAATCTGCATTTAAACCAAAAATCGTATTGTTTATAGGTTCAGAATTGAATAATGTTTTTTGTGTTAATGGCTTTTCTCTCAGATTTAAGAAAGAGAATCCTGCGTAAAACTTATCAGAAAATTTATGTTCAACATCAATTCCTAAAAAGCGTTTAGATTGTAAATTAAATACCGAATTATTTTCAACTGACACTTCAATTGGCGCATTTGAAGCTTCTAATGATGGATTAATGATTTGAACTCTACCAACTACATAATCTACCACATAATCAACACCTTCAACCAACACTCTTCCTCCTGTAGTTACTGTTACAGAACCTTGAGGCACATTAAATGCACCTAAAGGAATTCCTCCTGCATTTTCTGATTTATAATATCCTTTTAAGAAATATTTATCTTTGTTTTGGAAGTTATTTCTCGCTTCAGATTGCGTGTTTTCATACAACTCATCAAAAATATAAATAGCATCTCCTGCATCTGTTAAAATAGGTTGTAAACTTTCTCCAAATGGCTCAACAGTTGGAAAAATTACTGTTCCTTTTTGAGAATTTATTGTAATTCCTTCTACATAATCAAAGTAACCGTCTCCTTCTGGAATGGAAAACTGATTTTGATCTAGATTATCAAGACTAAAAATGTTTAATAAAGTTCTGTCAGGAATTCCTGCTGTTCCTGCATTCTGCAAGTAATTCGTTGGCACTCCTGTTGCGTCATCGCTATATAATAATTCGAATCTAAATCCATCTTTTGACATTTGATATGCACCTAACGAATAGATGTTTTTCATCATCAAATCCCAAAGAGGAATAGTTGTATTTATAATTTCGCTACGCAATAATTTTACAACCAAATTGTCTGGTGCTACAACACCATCAGAAGTTAATTCTCCAACTTTAAAAACCGTTGGATTTCCTGTTACAGTGTATTCATAAGCAACTGCCAACACATCTGATTCTCCTAAACGGCGATTTAAAGAAATATATCCTAACTGCGGATGAACAGTATATTCACTTGGCTGCAATCTTCTTGCATTTTCTAGTACTGAATATCCTCTGCCTTGTGATAACCCAAAATTCGTTAATAACGTAGACGAAACTGTAGAAATATTTCTAATTGGATGTGGGATAGTTAAAAGTGTATTTAGATTATTTCCTGCATTTGAAGGGTCTTGACCTCCTAACGGAATAATTGTATTTCCTGTATCTATCGTTACCACTTCTCCCAAATCAGCAATTGCAACAATATTTCTAAAATCAGCCGTTGATGCTTGTCTATTGGTAATCCAAACTTCAACTCTTGTAATATTAATTTGACTATTGACTAACGGATAGTTTTCTAACGCTACATCATAATTATCTCTAAATGCTTGCGCTAAGAAAAAGTGTCTGTCTGCATCGTAATCTGTTGCTCGTAACTCAAATTCGTTTATTGTTGAGCCTCCTTGAGCTGAAACGGTACGTGTTTGTGATTTTTGTTCTGCAAAAACTCCTGTAATTGTGGTTTTCCCGAATTGAAATTGTGCTTTTACACCAAACAAACTTTGAGCACCAGTAATTAATGAATTTTTTATAGGCATACTTACATTACCAACTTCTATTTTTTGCAAAATATCATCTTCAGTTGGTGTGTATTCTAATTTTACTAATTGCTGAAAATCAAAAGTAGATTGTGTATCGTAATTTGCCGTAACTGCTAATCTTGTTCCTATCTTAGCGTTGATACTTGCTTGTATTTGTTGGTCAAAATCAAATGTAAAACTCTTTCTATTTCTTTCTGATATTTGTGGATTTTCAATCTTTTGTGATAATACTCCAAGTTGTACCTGTACATTTCCTTGCGGATTTACTTCAATAGTGTTTCCTCCAAAAATAGATTCAAAGAAACTTGATTTCACATAGTATGTTGGCAATAAGTTCTTTTGAGCATCTGCACTTCCTGCTGTTTTTCCTCCAACAGCACTCAATTTTTCTTTATAATACTCTTGGATGTCTTGCTTTAATTTATACCTACGATATTCTCTCGGAGTCATATAGATAGGGTTTGACACGTAATAATCGCCAATTTTTTCACGGATAATATACATGTCAATAGACGAATCGTAAGTAACTTCAACTTCCGTTGGTCTATTTAAAATCAAATTCCCACTTTGTAAATTATCAAAGTTATAAGGCAACGAAATAGAGTCTGTTGCTACAGGTGTTGAATCTTGAGATATTGAGGGTGGATTTAAAGTTGGTGGTGTTTGCGAAAACACATTAGTTTGAGTTAAAAAACTCAGCACAAAAACAACAACTAATCTATATATTAATTTATTCTTTTTCAATCTATTACAAATTTTTAAGTGCTTGTTTGATAAGGCTCTCAACACTCATCGTACTATCCTCTTTTAAAATTCTATCAATCACTCTTTCAGATTGTTTGTTTGTAAAACCTAACACTTCTAATGCTGATAACGCTTCTCCTTTATTAGTATTGCTTAGAGAAGCCGAAACCTCATCAATTCCATAAGTTTTAATAATTTTATCTTTCAAATCAATAATAACTCGTTGTGAAGTTTTTGCTCCAATTCCTTTAACAGATTGAATTGTAGCAACATCAGACGAAGCAATTGCATGTTGTATTTCTTCGGTTGTCATTGACGAGCACATTGTTCTTGCAATACTTGGTCCAACACCTGAAACGGATATCAATAATTTAAAAATCTCGCGTTCGATTTTACTTGTAAATCCGTAAAGCGTATTAGAATCTTCTTTTACAGATAAATAAGTATATAAAAATACTGCCTCTTCATCAGGAAGGCTCGAAAATGTATTTAAAGAAATATGTGCTAAGTATCCAACACCATTGCATTCTACAATTACATATGTTGGATTTTTCTCTACTAATTTTCCTCTTAAATGAGTTATCATTCTTTTTCGTTGTTTTTCAAATATACTAAAATAGTATTATTATTTTGATTTATTTTGGGCATCAATAACTGCTACCGCACTCATATTTACAATTTCATCTACACTTGCTCCTAATTGGAGGATATGTGCTGGCTTTTCAAGACCAAGCATTATTGGCCCAATTGACTCTGCACCGTATAATTCTTTCATCATTTTATAACTAATATTTGCCGATTCTAAATTTGGAAATATCAATACATTTACTTTTTTATCTACCAATTTTGAAAAAGGAAATTCTTTTTTTAGCATTTCCGGATTTAAAGCAAAATCTACTTGTAATTCTCCATCAACTACTACATTTGGATGATATCTATGAATAAACTTTACGGCTTCGCTAATCTTTTTTGCAGTCTCTGTTTCTGATGCACCAAAATTCGAAAAGGATAGCATCGCAATATTTGGCTTAATCCCAAACATTTTTGCAATAGATGCAGTAAGTTGACAAATTTTCGCCAAGTCTTTTGCAGACGGATTTACATTTATTGTAGTGTCTGCTAAGAACATTGGTCCTCTTTTAGTCAGCATTAAATTTGTTGCTGCAACTCTTGTAACTCCCTTGGCTTTCCCAATCAACTCTAACATTGGTTTAACAACCGTAGCGTAGTTTCGAGAATATCCTGTAATTAATGCATCTGCATCGCCTCCATTCACCATCATTGCTGCAAAATAATTACGCTCTCGCATCATTTTTTGAGCAGTCAATAATTTTATTCCTTTACGTTGTCTTGCTTTCCAATATTTTTCGGCATATTCAAATCTCTTTTCTTTTTGTTCTGGTAATTTTGGATCAATAATTGGAACATCATCCGTAAAATCTATTTCTTCTTTTAATTCTAAAATGATTTCTTTATTTCCTAATAAAATTGGTATTCCAATACCTTCATCATACACAATTTGTGCTGCTTTTAGCACATCAAGATGATCAGCCTCGGTAAATACAATTCTCTTAGGATCAGATTTTGCTCTGTTATGAAGCAATCGTACAACCTTGTTTCCAGTTCCCAATCGCTCCATTAATTCATCTCGATATTTATCCCAATCTTCAATTGGTTCTAAGGCTACACCAGAATCCATTGCTGCTTTTGCAATTGCAGGCGGAATTTCATATATTAATCTTGGATCAAAAGGTTTTGGAATAATATATTGTTCACCATAAGAAAGATTTACTTCATCATACACAATATTTACCTGTTCTGGAACTGGATGCTTTGCCAAGTCAGCAATTGCATGAACTGCAGCCAATTTCATTTCATCGTTAATTTTTGTTGCTCTAACATCTAAAGCTCCTCTAAAAATAAATGGAAACCCAAGAACATTATTAACTTGATTAGGATGATCAGAACGTCCTGTAGCCATAATAATATCCTTACGGGTTTTTACAGCTAATTTATAATCTATCTCAGGATTTGGATTTGCCATTGCAAATACAATTGGGTTTTTTGTCATTGTCAATAACATATCAGCAGTTAAAACATCTGCAACAGACAAGCCTATAAAAACATCTCTATTTTTTACTGCATCTTCTAAAGTATGAAGATTCTCAGTAGTTGCAAATTCTTGTTTCTCTGCCGTAAGATTTTCTCTATCTTTTCTGATAACACCTTTACTATCACACATTACAACATTTTCTCGCTTTACACCAAGTCTAAGATACATGCGTGTGCAAGAAATTGCGGCTGCTCCAGCACCATTTACAACAACTTTTATTTTAGCAATATTTTTTCCTGCTATTTCAACTGCATTTTTTAGTGCCGCAGCAGAAATAATTGCTGTACCATGTTGATCATCATGCATCACAGGAATATTCAACTCTTCTATAAGTCTTCGCTCAATTTCAAAGGCTTCAGGAGCCTTGATGTCTTCTAAATTTATTCCTCCAAAAGTAGGTGCAATTGCTTTGACTGTTTCTACAAACTTATCTACATCAGTTGCATCAATTTCAATATCAAAAACATCAATATCAGCAAATATTTTGAAGAGCAATCCTTTACCTTCCATTACTGGTTTTGATGCTTCAGGACCAATATTTCCTAACCCTAAAACTGCTGTTCCGTTTGAGATAACTGCAACAAGATTACCTTTAGCAGTATATTTATAAACGTTGTTTACATCTTTTTCTATTTCAAGGCAAGGCGCTGCAACTCCTGGAGAATATGCCAACGCAAGATCGCGTTGTGTTGCATATTTTTTGGTTGGTACAACCTCAATTTTTCCAGGTTTTGGTTTTGCGTGATATAAAAGGGCTTCACGCCTTAATTTAGACTTACTCATAAATGTGTGATTCAACTGACAAATATAAGTATTTCAACTGACTAAGAATAGTTATTAATCTAAATTCCAGGTCAAACGCATTAAAAACCAAACAAAGATAATAGATAGTGGTTGTCCCAACCTGCAATTTTTCGTTTTCTTCTGATACTTTTCTTTTTTACACTAATTTTTTCATTAAGTAGAATTTTTAGTGA
>JAKITY010000052.1 GCA_021647835.1 Flavobacteriaceae bacterium
AATAAAGTTGCAGGAATTTTAGGTGAAAGTGCTTCTGAATTTGGCGAGAAATCAATTTTTATTGGAATAACAGTTGCTACCGTACTATTCGGGTTATTAGTAATTGCATTGCTAAAACCATTAAAAAGGCTGACTCATGGTGCTGAAGACAATGAAATTGAAATGCACAATGACGAAACAGAAGGTTTCGAATTAGCAGATAGAAGTTAAGATTTCTTATTTCAAAATATATGCTCCTTTTTGTCCTGTGTGATAAAAAGGAGTATTTTTTTGTTCGCAGGTTTCTTGCCATTTTTTCACATACGATTTATAATTTGAGCCATCTGCAATGATAAGTTGGGGTTTTATAGAATCTATCAAACGTGTTAAATTTATTTTTGGAGATTGCTGTAAAATCACAATTTCTGGTTTCAAACTATTAACTTGGTAAATGCCTAAACTATCAATAATTAAAATATTCTTATTTTTAAACTGATAGATATTTGGAACGGAATCCGTCATATAAATAGTTGAGTTTCCAACTCCTACTTTGTATTGATTTATCACTTTATCTTTTGGTAGATTTAGGCTATCCAAAGTGTGATAAACTTTCAATTTTTTACCATTTCGTTCAGCAATTATAGAGTTTCTACTTTTTTGAAAAACAATAAATTCATTTGCTGATAATCGCTCCCTTTTTTCATACATAAATACAACTTGAAGAAGTAATATCATAGTTAAAAAACCAATCAATCGAGGTGCGTTTCGCTTTTCAAAAAATCGGATTGTGAAAATGATGAGAATATAAGATGCAATGACCATCAATAACGAAAAAGAAATATCTTGAAACAAAAAATCTTCTTGTTGTGCAACCCAATCTACAATCCAATTCATCAAGTGTATTACAAACTCATAAGCTTTTGCTAGAAATACTGGAAGCACATCTAATAAAGACAAAGCAATAATTAAAATTCCACCAACAAGTATGGTTCCAAGTGCTGGAATAATCACTAAATTAGATATAAAGAATAAACTCGGAAACTGGTGAAAATAATATAAACTCAAAGGAATAACTCCAAATTGTGCTGCAATTGAAACAGTCAATAATTTCCAAAAGAAGTCAGGAACTTTCCATTTCGGAATCCATAAATTATACAGTAAAGGCTGTAGCCAAACGATAAAAAATACTGCGAGATAACTCAATTGAAATCCGACATCAAACAAAAAAGAGGGTTTAAACAATAGCAAAAAGAACATCGAAATCACCAATGTATTGTACACATTTGTAGGTCTGTTTACTTGCATACCAATGGCGACTGCCGTAAACATTGTTACTGCTCTAACTACTGATGCTGACATTCCTGCGATAAAAGCAAAAACCCATAAAAGAGAAACAACGACAATTAGTTTTATGAATTTTCCGTTTTTTAATCGTTCTAATGGCGAGAATAAAAAATTGAGAATCAATAATATAATTCCGACATGTAATCCTGAAACCGCCAAAATATGAATGGCTCCTGCTCCTGCGTAACTTTGCAATAATTCTGGAGAAATATCTTGTCGTTGACCTAATAAAAGTGCATTTATGACACCTAATTCATCGTCTTTAAATCCGTTTTTGATTAATGCTTTGTTGATTTCACTTCTAAACTTCGCTGCCAATCCTTTGAATGAAAAAGTACGTTTTGGTAATGGAAAAAAATCAGAATTGGATGTGAATAGTTGATGATAAATCTGTTTCTTTTTCAAGTACTCTTTATAATCAAATGTAAATGGGTTTTTAGGCGAATTAACCTCTTTAAAATCTGATTTTAAATATAGTTTATCATCAACTTGTAATCTTGAAAGGCTATCTTTTTGAATATTCAACAGTACTTTTCCTTTTGTAGAAATAGCATCAATTTTTAAGACATAAACTTCGTATTTATCATGATAATTTCCTGACTTCATCACTTTATCAACCACCAAAACTATTTCATTATTATCAGAAATAAAATGAGAATAATGCTGTTGATTATTCAAATCATTGTGCAGTACAACTGTTGAAATTCCTAAGAAAAAAGATAGCACATACGTGAGGATATTAAAAGATAAATTAGGTGAAAAAGATTTGTTTGATTGCCAATAAGAAAATCCTAAAACGGTTAGTAATCCAATTAGGATAATGACTAAATAATCAATTTTGACATCAAAATAAAACCCGAAGAGAATTCCAAGAACAAGAAAAAAAGTAAGTTGTATTGGTATAAACCGTAATATCTTCCGCATAGCACGATAAAGATAGGAAAAATTTATTACACTATCAATTTTGCAACTTTTTCACTTGCACCTTTTCTTTCTGTGTGATAAAAGGAGTATTTTTTTGCTTACAGGTTTTCTCCCATTCTTTCACTTAAGATTTGTAATTAGAACCATTAGCAATTATAAGTTGTGGTTTTAAAGAATCTATTAACCTTATTAAATTTATTTTTGGTGATTGCTGTAAAATCAGAATATCAGGTTTAAAATTATTAACTTGATATACTCCTAAACTACCTACAATTAAAATTCTTAACTTTGTATTTTAAAATTATAAATATTATACATTATGTTAGACTTAATTAAAAATCCAATTTTTGTTTCATTATTAACATTCTTCATTACAGCATTATTAAGTAAATATATTATACCATATTTACCAGAAGCAAAGGTTGTATCAAACAAATTGAAACCAATCTTTGGTAAATTAAGTGTTTTTATTGGTCAATTATTTATGTTAGGTGGCTTTTTAATACTCCCAATTCTTGGCACTCTAAAATACATTGAAGATAAATTAACTGTTGAAGAATCATATTATCGATTTACAATAATTGCTGTTGGATATGCAGTGTTTTTTGGTTTATATTTATGTTTTTCAATTTATATTACTTTAAGAGAAAGAATTGAAAAGTTAGAAAAGCAAGTTGACGTTATTGAATTGACTGAAGAATTGAAGAAAATGAAAGTCTAGCAAACATTGATGTTCAACTCAATATAAGATTCAAAAAGAATTCCTAATACAAGAAAAAAAGTAAGTTGTATCGGTATAAACCTTAATATCTTTCGCATAGCACGATAAATATACTAAAAATCAGTTCGAAATGGCTATAAAATAAATTATTATAATCTTGAAAAGTTAAAAATTATCATCTAATCATTTCGACATTAGGAGAAATCGCATACTGAGAATCACATGAGCAATATTATGCGATTTCTCCTCGTTCCTCGTTCGAAATGACTATTTATTACTGCACTATCAGTTTTGCAACATTCTCACTCGCACCTTTCCCTCCCAATTTCTGCTCTAAATCGTAATAAGATTCAAACATTTTTTCACGTTCTTTTTCGTCAAGTATTTTGTGTAATTCTTCTTCCAAACGCTTTTCATTAAAATCATTTTGAATTAATTCTGTAACGACTTCTCTATCCATAATTAAATTGACAAGTGAAATGAATTTTAACGTAACAATTCTTTTTGCAATTTGATATGAAAGCCAACTACCCTTATAACACACTACTTGCGGAACTTTAAACAGTGCTGTTTCAAGTGTTGCTGTTCCTGAAGTTACCAATGCAGCATAAGATATAGACAATAAGTCATAAGTTTTATTAGAAATAAATTTTACATTATCAACCTTAATAAACTGTTTATAAAATTCATACTCTTGACTTGGTGCGCCAGCAATTACAAATTGATAATCGGTAAATTTAGTTGCCATTTTAAGCATCACAGAGAGCATTTTTGTGATTTCTTGTTTCCGACTTCCAGGCAAAAGAGCAATAATTGGTTTGTCTGAAAGATTGTGCTCTTTTTTGAAATTCACTTCATCAACTTGCTTTCTATCAGCAATCGCATCAAGCAATGGATGCCCAACAAAATACACATCGTAATTATGTTTTTTATAGAATTCTTTTTCAAAAGGAAGTGTTACAAACATCTTGTCAATATCTCTTTTGATGTCTTCTACTCTACTTGCTCTACTCGCCCAAACTTGCGGTGCGATGTAATAATTTGTTTTGAAATTTTTCTGCTTTGCCCATTTTGCAATCCGAAGATTAAAACCTGAATTATCGATAAATATAATTTGATCAGGTTGATATTGTTCTATATCTTTTTTACAAAATTTGATGAAACCTAAAACTGTTCTAAGGTTTAATATCACTTCTGCAAAACCCATAAAAGCACGTTCCTTATAGTGCTTGACCAAAGTTCCGCCAACAGACTGCATTAAATCTCCTCCCCAAAATCTAAAGTCTGCAGTTGCATCTTCTTTTTGCAACGCTTTCATTAAATTTGATGCGTGTAAATCGCCTGAGGCTTCTCCTGCAATGATATAATACTTCACTTTAAAAAAACTTTAAAATTAGCATAGTAAGTGCTATTACAATTGTTGCCATCAAAACTCCTTTTGCTCTATAATCTTGTTTCTTTTTTAAGAATACAAAAAATACAAACAAATTTGGAATGGCAGCCAAACCAAGAACTTTACCGTATAATTTTTCTTCTTTGAGTATTTTTAATGACTCTTGAAAATCTAACTTTGAAAACAATTCTATGTATAAATAAAATCCACAAGCAGTTGCAAGAATTGCTACTAAAAAACCAATTAAAATTTCTTTTTTCATATTTTAAAATATCTTAAACGTTCTCGATACAATTCCGTTCGTTCCTCTCAGAATCACTAGAACTGGCGATACGTTATATTACAATTCCCAATTATTTAATTTCTGAATAAAATGATGCGCTGTCAAATCAAATTGAACTGGCACAACAGACACATAATTGTTTGCAAGTGCCCATTCATCAGTATCTTCACCTTTATCTAAATTGGCAAATTCTCCAGACAGCCAATAATATTCTTTTCCGATAGGATTTACTCTCTTGTCAAATGTTTCTATCCAGTTTCCTTTTGCTTGACGACATATTTTAATTCCTTTAAACGTATCTGATTTTGGAAAATTAACATTAAGGACAACACCTTCTGGAAGTCCGTTTTTCAAAACATTTTGGGTGATTTTCTTGATTTCATCTTCTAAAACATCAAAATTTGCATTCCAAGAATAATCTAACAACGAAAAACCAATTGCTGGAATTCCTTCTATTCCTGCTTCAACAGCAGCACTCATTGTGCCTGAATAAATCACATTTATTGATGAATTTGAACCATGATTGATTCCTGAAACACACAAATCAGGTCTTCTATCTAAAATTTCACTTACAGCTAACTTTACACAATCTGCAGGAGTTCCAGAGCATTTATACTCAATTTGATTCCCATTACCTACCTTTATTTTATTACAAGTAAGTGTAGAATCAATCGTTATTGCATGTCCCATTCCACTTTGCGGACTGTCTGGAGCGATAACTACAACATCTCCAATCGAACTCATTATTTCAATTAATTTTCTAATTCCTGGAGCCGTAATTCCATCATCATTGGTTACTAATATCAAAGGTTTTTTTATCATTAAGGTCTTATTCTATAAGCAACAAATTTACTATAATTTTATTGTTTTATAATTTAAAAGAATTTTAACATTTTATAAAGACATAAAAAAATAATTATTCGTTATTATTGCTAATAAGAATAAGAACTGTTTTGATTGTAAGTTTTTAATCAACAAGTGTACTATAATAAACTGGCACGAGTATTGTGTTTATAAATTATAACGTAAATTTAATTAAAAATCACAAAAATCATAGTATTTTAGTGGTTTGCAAAATAAAATGAAGAAATTTTAAAAATATATGAATCGAAATTTTAAATTTTTAATTCCAATCATAGTATTGGTTTTAACTCTTGTGAGTTTTACACAAAAGGATAATAACGAAAAAGACAAAGTCTTAATTCGTATTTTAAGAAATGTTTTAACAAATGGTCATTATGAACCAAAACAAATAAATGACACATTTTCAATCGTAGTTTTTGAAGATTTTATCAAAAATTTAGATCCTGCAAAACGTTATTTTTTACAGTCTGATATTGATGAGTTTTCAAAATACAAAACAGAAATTGACGATCAGATTTTAAAACAAGAAGTTGCTTTTTTTAATTTGGTTTACAATCGTTTTTTACAACGTGTAGATGAAGCAAAAGCATATTATAAAGAAATTTTAAAAAGCCCTTACGATTTTACTATTAATGAAGTTTTAAATCTTAATTATGATAATAAATCTTATGCAAAAAGTAAAGAGGAGATTTATTCTATTTGGAAAAAACAACTGAAATACAGTACTTTATCAAGGCTTTATGAAAAAATAAATAACACTTCAAGTGGCTTAAACATACCGAAATTTGAAAAACAATTTCGCTTAAATATATTAAAAGAAAATTTTAATTTCAGAAACATATATTCTTCAAGTTCAGAAATTAAAGAAGTACAAAAAATTCTTAACAAGAACAATATTAGTGTTGGTCGTTCAGATGGAATTTATGGAAATATGACACGTCTTGGAATTGAAAAATTTAAGTCAAAAATAAAACCAAAAGATATTTCTGCAGAAGAATTTGCACAATTAGAAATTGATGCACGAGAAAGTACTATAAAAAATTACGATGATTTTTATGAGTATATGAAAGATTTTAAACATACAGAATGGTTTGCAACTTATCTAAATAGTATTACAACAGCATTTGATCCACATACATCTTATTTTGCTCCAAAAAGCAAAAAAGAATTTGACGAAAGCATCTCAGGAAAATTAGAGGGCATTGGCGCACGATTATTTAAGAAAAACGACTACATAAAAATTTCTGAACTTATTTCTGGAGGTCCGGCTTGGAGAGCAGGAGAGTTAGAAGTCGGAGATCTTATTTTAAAAGTTGCCCAAGGTGACGGCGAACCATTAGATGTTGTTGGCATGAGATTGTCAAAAGCAATCGAATTTATAAAAGGACCAAAAGGTACAGAAGTTAGGTTAACTTTAAAGAAAATTGATGGTTCTATTAAAGTCATATCAATTATTAGGGACATTGTTGAACTTCAAGAAACATTTGTAAAATCAAGTATAACTGTAAAAGACGGGAAAAAATTTGGCGTTATAAATCTTCCTAAATTTTATGTTGATTTTAGCGATCGAAAAGCACGTAATTCCGCTACAGATATGGCCATCGAAATAGAAAGGTTGAAAAAAGAAAATATCGATGGTATTTTGATTGATTTGCGCAATAATGGTGGAGGATCTTTACCTTCAGTTATTAAAATGGCAGGGTTATTTATTAAAGATGGACCAATTGTACAAGTAAAATATAAAGGAGAAAAGCCAATCGTTAGAAAAGATCGAGATAAATCTATATTATGGGATGGTCCTTTGGTGGTTCTTACCAATGAGTTATCAGCATCAGCATCAGAAATTTTTGCTGCAGCAATGCAAGATTATAAAAGAGCTGTAGTCATAGGAAGTAAGCAAACTTACGGCAAAGGAACTGTTCAAAATGTATTAGATCTTAATAAATATTTTAAATCTTCTGATGATTTAGGAGGAATGGCATTGACTATTCAAAAATTCTACAGAATTAACGGAGGCTCAACACAACTCGAAGGCGTAAAACCTGACATTATTTTACCATCTCGATATACTTATATGAATATTGGTGAGCAAGATTATGACAATCCACTTCCTTGGGATAAAATCAAAAAAGCAAATTATAGTCAATGGAATAATTATTCAAATTTTGATGATGTAGTGCATAATAGTATCAAACGTATTAATAAAAATCCACAGTTTTTATTGATTGATGAAAATGCAAAATGGTTGAAAAAAGGGCAAGATGATACAACTATCTATTTAAATTATGATGCCTATAAAAATGATTTAGAAAAGCATTCTAAAGAAAGTGAGCAATTTAAAAAATTATCAAAATACGAAACAAACCTAACATTTAATTCACCTCTTTATGAATTATCTCTTATAGAAAAAGACACGCTATTAGGCTCAAAACGTGTTTCTTGGCATAAAAACCTTGCTAAAGATGTTTATATTGAAGAAGGACTAAATGTTTTGGGTGATTTAAAATTATCGAGTCAGAAATACCAACTTGTAAAAGATTAATTTTATTATTCTCTTCACCGTATTATTATTCTTAATTTTGCTTTTTTAAAACTACTGCATGATTTTTAAAATACCTTTTACAACTACTTGGTCAAATTTTGATCCAAACGCTCACATGCGTCATACTGCGTATAACGACTACGCTGCTGAAGTGCGTTCACGTTTTTTTGCACATCACGGATTTTCTTTAAGCGAATTTGCTAAACATAATGTTGGACCAATTCTTTTTGAAGAAAACACACGTTTTTTCAGAGAAATTCTTATTGGTGAAGATATTACTGCAACTCTTGAATTGATTGGTGCATCCAATAAATTTGAGCGTTTTAAATTTAAACATACAATCATCAAAAGTTATGGTGTAGTTTCTGCCGAAATTAAAATATATGGTGCTTGGATAGATTTAACGAAACGAAAATTGACAGTTCCTCCTCAACAAATGATTGATATTTTTAATGGAATGAAAAAATCTGTAGATTTTGAAATAATACATCTAAAAAATGCGAAATAGAAAGGCGGTTTATGCAATTTTATCGCTCTTAATTGCTATTGTATTTTATTATTATCAGAATGAAATTGAGAAAAAAAATCCTCAAATAATAACTGAAGGCTTTAATTATTTACCAACCTCAACTACAGGTCAAGTAATTCAACATCAAAATTACACGCTATCATACAATGAGTTGTATGAACAGGCAGAATGGGTTGCTTATGAACTCAATAGATCTCACTTAACTTATGACGACAGAAGGCGTCCTTATTTCATCAGCGATCCAAAAGTAATTACAGGTTCGGCAAACTACAGAAACTATAAAAAATCTGGTTACGATAGAGGACATTTGTGTCCTGCTGGCGATAGGCGTTTTTCAAAACAAGCCTATGATGAAACTTTTTACACTTCTAATATTACGCCGCAGAAAAATGATTTTAATGCAGGTGTTTGGAATAGATTGGAAATGAAAACTCGCTATTGGACAAAAAAATACGGTCAATTATATGTTGTTACTGGCGGAGTCCTATCAAAAGATTTACCAACAATTGGCTATGAAGATGTGGCAGTTCCAAAACAATTTTATAAGATTCTTTTAGACAAATCTAACTCAAAAGCAATCGCTTTTTTATTTCCTCATAAAGAATCAAAAAAATCGTTACAAAATTTTGTTACTTCGATAGATAAAATTGAAGAGCTTACTAATATTGATTTTTTCTCTTCACTTTCTGATGATCTTGAAAATAAATTAGAATCTTCAACAAAAATTTCTAACTGGAAATTTTAATTTGCATTTTGCTGCATATCAATATATTAACTATTACTGCTAATGTGTAATTTATTATATTGCAAGTTAGTAACTTAAATTTTCACCTATTATGTTTTTAAAAAATAAGAGGCTTCACAATTTGTGAAGCCTCGTTTCTTTTGTACAGGCGGAGAGACTCGAACTCTCACACCTTGCGGCACTAGATCCTAAGTCTAGCGTGTCTACCAATTCCACCACGCCTGCAAAAGGAGTGCAAATATAAGTATTCATTATTATTATCAAATAAAAAAAATGAAAAATCTATATTTTTGGAATTATGCCTTTTTTTTCTTCTTCTTTTTATTCTTAATTGTGTATGAATATTTGAGACCTAAAATATTATTGGCAGCAGGATTTGTAGTATTCATCTCTTTTTCAAATCTATAAAAAAGACCAAACTTACCTATCTTTTTTGTATTATATGAAGTCCCAATAGTTAACCTATACTTACTAAATCCGTTTTTAGAGGTATTGGTTGCTCCCATTCTATTAAAAATTTCTGCCGAAACCTTTGGATCCAATTTCCATCCTTTAATATTATATCCTAAAGAGGTCTTAAAACGAGTGTCGTCTTTAGAATTATCTGGTACTCCTAATTGATTCTTAGTTTGATAACGTAACCTGTACTTTAATGAAAAATCTTCAACTTTGTGTTGGTAAGACAAATCAAATTGTAGCCTACTAAAATCTTCATAACCTTGAATTGAACCTTCAGTGTCATTAGATTTTATATATCGATAGCCTACTGCTACATCAAAGTTTTTAGTTAAAGAATATGTAGCCCCTAATTGTGTAAAATAAGAATCAGTCGTAGATGCATCTTCTTTTAATCGTAACTGTTCTTGAACGCTAAAAGTCCATTTTTTATTTAATTTATAATTTAATTCTGCTGAAAACCATGTTGAAAAATCGCTATTATTAGTTTGTGAAAAACTAAGGTTGGTAAATAAAACGGCTATTGTTATGAGTATTATTTTAGATTTTATATTCATTTTTATTGTATTTATCGATTTGTAATTCATGTTATTTAGTTTATTTTTGTTGGGTAAATTCATCATAGTAAATTGTTAAATTAGAGATGTCTTTTAGAAAATCAATATCTCTAATCTTTATACTATTAATTTGTAATCCTGTTCTTTTTTCTAAATCATCTTTTAAGATTTCATAGTTTTCGGGTTTTATATTTTCAATCTTTTCGTAAACTATTTTTTTAGCGATTATATTTCCTTGAAACCAATAGTGCTCCAATAACAACAATGAAATAACAATTATAATATTTGACCCTATTATTTCAAAATAACTCATTTTAGAATTTGCTAATGAGTTTATTACTGAAACTCCAATTGCAACAAACAAATATGTCATTTCTTTAATTGGTATTGGATCAGTACGGTATCTAATAATACCGAAAATTGCAAAAAGACCTAAAGCCATTCCTAAATCTAACTCATATTTTTTTAATGTAAAGCACAAGAAAAACACAATTGTACTAATCATAAAGTAAGTAAAAAGATAGTCTTTGTTCCTTGTCTTTTTATAATATATATAGCGAATAATAATTACTAAAAAAATACTATTAACTGCAAAACGAAATAGCATTTTATAAAAATCGTCATCAAAAATTGGTATGTCTAAGAACTCCATAAACTT
Organism: Flavobacteriaceae bacterium; assembly: GCA_021647835.1. Lineage (GTDB taxonomy): Bacteria > Bacteroidota > Bacteroidia > Flavobacteriales > Flavobacteriaceae > Urechidicola. The sequence goes on from JAKITY010000052.1 coordinate 10,996, forward strand.
GTAGATAATTGGTTAATTTTAATTAATTTTTCTTTAAATCGGTTGTATTTAATATTTTGGTATAGATTAATCATTCCAACACAATATTTACTGATACTGTATGGATGAATTCTATGCTTTTTTAATGTTTTTACTATTGGTGAATTTCTATTATAGCGCTCTTGTTTAAGTTCTATTATAACCAAGTCATCATAACTTTTCTTATCCTCATCCAAAGAAAAAGAAAGATTTAAATCTATTGTTACTCGCTCTTTAGCATTTTTGTTTACAAGAGTAATTCTCTTAAAACTATTCCACAAAGATGGGTTTAATTGATAATCTTTTTCAGTTACACCTTTAATAAACTCTTTTGAATTGTCAGATAAATCTGTTTCAAACTCATTAATTTTTATTCTATTTTTAATGGTATTTCCTTTAATATCTTTCTGTTTTATTTCAAGAAAATAAATATCAGATTCTACATATTTTCTAATTCTTATTTTAGTTCTTCTCACTCTTTTATTATGATGATCGTAATAGAATTTTTTTGTATCAGTATCAAAATACAATGAATTGTAATTCATCAACCTGTTATTATTTATTTCTAATACTGAATAATCATTTCTAATTGATTCTAAAACTTCATTTAATAGGTCTTTCCTAATAACAAATTTTGTATCTATTCTTTTCATCAAAGCAACACTATCCATTTCTTTCAATGAAATCGAAGAAAAGTCTTTGGCTATATTTTTTATATTAAAATTCATTTTAGAGCAATAAATATTCTATTTTCTTTCTTACTTTTGGATGCATAAAACTATATAACAAATGAAAAGTCTTTTCTCCTACCTAGAACGAAATAAAAGTCGTTTTATTAATGAACTTATAGAACTTTTAAAAATTCCATCAATTAGTGCAGATGCTGCATATAAAGACGATGTCTTAAAAATGGCAGACGCTGTAAAAATTTCACTTGAAAAAGCAGGATGTGACAAAGTTGAAATTTGTGAAACTCCAGGATATCCAATTATATATGGAGAAAAAATGATAGATGAAAACTTACCAACAATCTTAGTCTATGGCCATTATGATGTACAGCCTGCAGATCCATTAGAATTGTGGGATTCGCCACCGTTTGAACCAATCATCAAAAAGACTGATATTCATCCTGAAGGAGCTATTTTTGCTCGTGGAGCATGCGATGATAAAGGACAAATGTATATGCATGTAAAAGCTTTAGAGTTTATGACATCTACCAATCAATTGCCTTGTAATGTTAAGTTTATGATTGAAGGCGAAGAAGAGGTTGGTTCTGAAAGTTTAAGTTGGTATGTAAAACGAAATCAGGAGAAATTAGCTAATGATATTATTTTAATTTCTGATACAGGAATGATTGCCAACGACATTCCTTCTATCACCACAGGATTACGTGGCTTGAGTTATGTAGAAATTGAAGTTACAGGACCAAATCGCGATTTACATTCTGGATTGTATGGCGGAGCAGTTGCAAATCCTATCAATATTTTAACCAAAATGATTGCATCATTGCACGATGAAAATAATCATATTACCATTCCAAATTTTTATGATAAGGTAGAAAATTTAGCTGCTGATGAACTTGCAGAAATGGCAAAAGCACCATTTTCTTTAAATGATTATAAGGAAGCATTAGGTATTAATGAAGTGTATGGCGAAAAAGGATATACAACCAACGAGCGAAATGCTATTCGTCCAACACTAGATGTAAACGGTATTTGGGGCGGCTATACAGGCGAAGGTGCAAAAACAGTGATTGCCTCACAAGCATTTGCTAAAATTTCGATGCGATTGGTGCCAAATCAAGATTGGGAAGAAATTACCGAATTGTTTAAAAAGCATTTTGAAAGTATCGCTCCAAAATCAGTAAAAGTAAAAGTTACGCCACATCATGGCGGACAAGGTTATGTAACTCCAATAGACACCATTGGCTACAAAGCAGCATCAAAAGCCTATGAAAGTACGTTTGGAAAAACTCCAATACCACAACGAAGTGGTGGAAGTATTCCTATCGTTTCTTTATTTGAAGATGAATTAAAAAGCAAAACTATTTTAATGGGATTTGGCTTAGATAGCGATGCAATTCATTCTCCAAACGAACATTTTGGTATTTTTAATTACCTAAAAGGGATTGAAACAATCCCGATGTTTTATAAGTATTTTACGGAAATGAGCAAATAGTAATTTCACGAGTTTATACGAATTAAACATCCTCCTTGCAAACATAGGATGACATTGTGCTACAAATTATGACAAATTATATTTTCACATCCGCAAGATTAGGGTTTCGAAACTGGAAAGATGCTGACCTTGATAGTATGGCAACAATCAATGCTGATGAAGATGTGATGGAATATTTCCCCTCAACACAATCAAGAGAAATAACTACAAATTTTATTGAGCGAATGCAAAAACAATTCGCCAAAAATGGATTTTGTTATTTTGCTGTTGACATTCTTGAAACTAATGAATTTATTGGCTTTATTGGACTTTCAAAACAAGAGTACGATGCTAGATTTGAAACGCCTTTTGTTGATATTGGTTGGCGATTAAGTAAAAGTACATGGAACAAAGGTTATGCAACAGAAGGTGCAAAAAGATGTTTGAAATATGCTTTTGAAACTTTAAAATTGGAAACCATTTACTCTATTGCAACATCAAGAAATATAAAATCTATGCGTATTATGGAGAAAATTGGAATGGAAAAACATAGTAATTTTATGCATCCATACATTGCAAATGATAGCGAGTTGAAAAAGTGTATTGCTTATAAAATAGACCTGAGTACTACTTGACTTTGTTATTTTAAAACACTATCTTCGCTTTCGAGTGATATAGTTCATTTAAAACGAAACCATATCTTAACATTGTAGTGCATTAAGAAAAACGGAAGAACTTACCTAAAAACAGAAATTCAATATGGAAAAATGGAATGAATTATGTTACATATTATCTGAAAATTTACCCTCAAATATGAATGAACAACTATTTGAATTAAAAGTAGTTCAAGCATTCGAAAAATTAGGTTGGAGTGAATTTAATAATGAGATAGTTGTTCGTGAAAGTATTCAATTAGGAGCATCTAACAGAATTAGTCCAGATTTATTATTAAAATCAAAAGAGAAAGGAAATCTATTCATAGTGGAAGTTAAAAAACCCTCTGTTGAAATCGACAACTCTACTTTCAAAGGTCAATTATCATCATATATGGGAATTATGAGATTAGAATTAGGTATTCTAATTGGAAATAAAATACAAATATTTTTGGATGGTAAATTTTTCAATAAAGATGGAATTGTATTGATTGATGAAATTGAATTTAGACGAGATAGTGAAAGAGGTTTGAAATTTGTTCAATTATTCAATAAAGAAACCTATAATAAAGAAAATATTGAAAAACACGCACAAGAAAAAGTTAAACAACTAAAAGAAATAGAGAACTTTAAACAACTAAAGAGTGAGTTATTATCTGAAAGTTATAATGAAGAAATTATTGACTATCTAAAAACTAAACTAATAGACCAATATGATGAAAAGATTATCGAAAAAGTTTTTGAAGTTTTAGAAATTAAAATCGAAAGCAAAAATAAAATAGTGCCAGTAGAAAATTTCACAAAAAGGATAACCAAAAAATATATTTCAAGAGAAAATTTTAATGAACCAAATGGAAGGTTGCCAATAGGAAAGTATGTCAGAAAAACTTTTGGTGAACTGGTAAGAGATAATTTAATCAGTCGAAGTGAAATTGATAGGTTACAAAGAAGTGATTATTCAAAAAGAGCATTTGACATTCAATTTCCTTTTTTGGCTAAAGAAAATTCGCCTTATTACGAAAGAGTAAGATATTGGAAAAATCAATATTTCATAAATGGAGAAATTTATTTTGTAACTTCACAATGGTATGAAGTTCCTGCAAATAATGATAGACCTTTTTACGAAGGATGGTTGAGAAAAATGAAAAAAGGAAATTAACAACGCACTACAACAAAAAATATAGTTAATGCTGGCTAATTGCTTAATCCAAAGGTCGTTTTGTATTTACAAACTAAGTATTAAACCCGAAAATTATTGTATATTTACCCAGCACTAACCATATTCAGGTCGAAAGCGAAACACCCAATTTCTCGGCATCATTTTTGATAATTATACTTGTTCTTAACAACGGTTAATTATAAAAACAATATTTTTGCAGAGAGTTATGGTATCAAAATTTATAAAAATCACTTTTTTTAGTTGCTTTCTATTAAGCAATGCAACACTATTTGCGCAATTAGAAAATACTGATGGTAAGTCACGACTTATTAATATTCCGCCTAATATAGAAGTTGAAAAACATGATTTTAATGATCCAAGAACTTCTAATGAAGTTTCAAAAGAAGACGCTATAAAAGAAATACTTAAAAAACAACTTGCCGAAGAAAGAAAAAACATTCCAAGACATGACGGCATTATAACTCCAGAAGAATTACACAGAGATAAAGTAAAAAAACAACAAGGAGAAATCAAAAAAGAATATACAAAAATAGATAAGTATTTGGGAGGTTTTGTAAGCAAATCGAAAAATATTACGATTGTCTGTCGTGATTTTCAATTTCCTGATGGTGATGAAGTTACCATTTATTTAAATGATGTTCCTGTAGTAAGAAATATTGTTTTAACTGGCTCTTTCCAACAATTCACACTACCTCTTTCAGAAGGCTTAAATGTAATATCGTTTGTAGCGTTGAATCAAGGTTCATCTGGACCAAATACTGCAGGTTTTATGATTTTTGATGACAATGCAGAAATAATTTCGGCAAACGAATGGCTACTTGCAACAGGTGCAAAAGCAACCTTGTCAATTGCTAAGATTAAATAAGATGTCATTCCTGCGAAGGCAGGAATCCATAGTATCTTATATGTTTTTGTAAAATTAGATTCCTGCCTTCGCAGGAATGACAAAACACTACAACTTCTTCACATACTTTGTGATAATTACAATTTGAGTTGGTCCAACTTTACCTTCTATAAATTCAGCATTATCAGGATCTAAAGAAATTCTACGCACTGCCGTACCTTGCTTTGCAACCATACTTGAGCCTTTTACCTTCAAATCAAGACCGTTGCAGTATAGGTTCTTGATTAATAAACTTTAATTTTCAAATTATATTTTTGATTTTTTATTAATTTTCGAGTAGAATTTCTTCATTTTGAGTTATACAGTCCTATTTTTAGGGCTATTA
>JAKITY010000053.1 GCA_021647835.1 Flavobacteriaceae bacterium
CCTGATTTACCATGGATGAAGAAACAGGAATGACTGGAGTAATGGGTTTGCAAGCAGGATATTTGACTGGCGAAATTCTATTGAATTTAGATACCGAAGACGATGACGAAATTGGTGTTGGATGCGCTGGAGGAATTGATGTAACTGCCACTAAAAAATATACTCCAGAAAATACGCCTGTAAATTCTACTGCTTATAAAATTACTGTAAAAGGATTGCAAGGAGGACATTCGGGAATGGATATTATTAAAGGATTTGGAAACGCCAATAAAATGATGAACAGAGTTTTATACGCAACTACCAATACTATTCAAATTGCAGAAATTGATGGTGGAAGTTTGCGAAATGCAATTCCGAGAGAAAGCAATGCTGTAGTTGTTACTACTAATTCATCCGAATTTAAAACTGCTTTTGACAAAATTGCATCAGAAATAAAAGGTGAGTATAAATCTATAGAAAAAGACTTAGAAATTGCATTTTCTAAAGTTGAAACACCAAAATCAGTACTTTCAGCTGATACTACAAAAACATTGATAAATACTATTTATGCTACACATAATGGTGTTTTTAGAATGAGTCCAGATATTGAAGATTTGGTAGAAACATCTAACAATATTGCACGAATTATTGTAAAAGAAGGAAATATTAAGATTGGATGTTTAACACGCTCATCCGTAGAATCAGGAAAATGGGATATGGCATTTACATTAAAATCTACTTTTAATTTAGATGGATTTGATGTTGAATTCGGAGGTGATTACCCTGGATGGAAGCCAAATCCAGATTCAGAAATCTTAAAAGTAATGAGTAAACTTTATGAAAATTTGTTTGACGAAAAACCAAACATTCTTGCTTGTCACGCTGGTCTTGAATGTGGAATTTTAGGAACTCATTATCCAAAAATGGATATGATTTCGTTTGGACCAACTATCAAAGGAGCACATTCGCCAGACGAAAGAGCAAGCATTAAATCAACTCAGAAATATTGGAAATATTTATTGGAGATTTTGAAAAACATTCCTGAGCGCGTTTAAGAAATTATCACTTCACTTAAAAAAAACAACATTTAAAAGCCCTCAAAAAATTAACACTAAAACCATACAAATGTATGAATATTTGATAAAGTACATCTTATGACTTTGGTGATTTTAAAATTTCTCTGAATTATACAAGTGAATCTAACAAATTCAAAAAGATTAAAAGTCATAAATCTAAGATGTTCTATGAAGAATCAAATATTTTGACTTATTCTGCAGAACTTGAATGTAAAATTTCAAGAACAAACTATCCTGAAATGAATATAATTTCCTTTGGAGCAACTATTAAAGGTTCGCATTCTCTTGACGAAAGAGCAAGCATTACATCTACACAAGAATATTGGAAATATTTATTAGAGATTCTAAAAAAAAATATTCTAAAGAGATAGTGCATAAATAATGGTTGTTTACAATTATATTCACACCGTAACTTTGAGTTACGGTGTGAATATGAAAATTATCATTTTTAGATTCTAACATATTGTTAACATCTTCTATTTTCAAAACTCATAAATAATTGTATTTTTACATATTAATAACCTCACAGTATATATGGGAAAAATAATTGCAATTGCAAATCAAAAAGGTGGTGTCGGAAAAACAACTACAAGCGTAAACTTAGCCGCTTCATTAGGTGTGCTTGAGCAAAAAATATTACTGATTGATGCAGATCCTCAAGCGAATGCATCATCAAGTTTAGGAATTGATGTTGACAAAGTTATCAAAGGAACTTATCAATTATTAGAGCACACTATTACTGCTAAAGAAGCAATTATAAAAACAGCATCTCCAAATGTAGATATCATTCCTTCTCATATAGATTTGGTAGCCATAGAAATAGAATTAGTAGATAAAGATCAGCGTGAATATATGCTTCGAAAAGCATTAGAAGAAGTTAAAGGTGATTACGATTATATTTTGATTGATTGTGCGCCTTCTCTTGGTTTAATTACGCTAAATTCTCTCGTTGCTGCAGATGCTGTTATCATTCCTATTCAATGTGAGTATTTTGCTTTAGAAGGTTTAGGAAAATTATTAAATACTATTAAAGGTGTTCAAAATATTCACAATCCAAATTTAGACATCGAAGGCTTACTTTTAACAATGTACGACTCTCGTTTACGTCTTTCCAATCAAGTTGTTGATGAAGTTAAAAAACACTTTGAAGAAATGGTTTTCAAAACAATCATCCAACGAAATGTTCGTTTAAGTGAAGCACCAAGTTATGGTGAAAGTATTATAAAATATGATGCAACAAGTAGAGGTGCTGAAAATTATCTTAATTTAGCAAACGAAATTCTTAAAAAGAATAGTAAATAATGGCAAAAGCAACTAAAAAACAAGCTTTAGGAAGAGGCTTATCTGCATTATTAAAAGATTCAACTACTGAAAAACTTATTGGCAGTATTATTGACTTAAATCTTGATTGGATTGAGGTGAATCCGTATCAGCCAAGATTTCATTTTGATAGCGAAGCGTTGCAAGAATTAGCCAATTCGATTAAAGAATTAGGTATTGTTCAGCCAATTACTGTAAGGAAACTTGACACCGAAAAATATCAATTAGTTTCTGGAGAGCGCCGTTTTAGAGCTTCAAAATTAATAGAAAACAAAACTATTCCAGCATATATTCGTACTGCAAACGATCAAGAAATGCTTGAAATGGCATTGGTTGAAAACATACAACGTAAAGACCTTGACCCTATTGAAGTTGCACTATCTTATCAACGATTGATTGATGAAATCAATTTAACGCAAGAAGAGATGAGTAAACGTGTTGGTAAAAAACGCTCAACTATTTCTAACTATTTAAGATTACTGAAATTAGACCCTATAATTCAAACAGGAATAAGAGATAAATTTATTTCTATGGGTCATGGACGGGCAATTATCAATATTAACGACCAAGACGAGCAACTAACTATTTATGAAAAAATATTAAAAGGGAAGTTATCTGTACGCCAAACAGAAAATTTGGTTAAAACTATAAAAGATGGCATTCCTGATACAGATCATACTAAAATACCACAAGTACCATTTTATGTGAAAAATAATTTAGGAGAACTTCAAGAACACTTTAACTGTAATGTAAGAGTTAAAATGATGAAAAATAATAATGGTAAAATTGTGATACCTTTTAGTTCTGAAAAAGATTTTATTCGCATTAAAAAATTATTACAATAATCGTGAATTTTAAAACTTTTTATATCTTCATTTACTGTGTTATTTTCAACACTTTTTATTCTTACTCTCAAAAGAATGACCTATACATTAGCGATACAATTCCAACAGTTAGTGAAGGGATAAACCCTCTTGCTCCTTCAACTGCAGCATTCTATTCTGCTATTTTACCTGGACTCGGACAAGCATACAACAAAAAATATTGGAAAATTCCGATTGTATATGGTGCACTTGGAACTTCAACCTATTTTTATATTAATAATAATCAGCAATACAATCGTACTCGAACTGCCTTTAAGTTACTAAAAGCAGGAAAACCACATGAATTTGACGGCTTAAACGGAAATAATTTATTAAGTGAAGAAGCGCTTGTGAGAGCCCAAAAACGATTTAAAGAAGATAGAGATTTGTCATTATTTATTACTATTGGTTTATATGTACTTCAAATTGTAGAAGCAAGTGTAGATGCGCATTTGATGTTGGTAAATACAGATGAAAATTTATCTTTCAATCCGAATATTATTATTGATCCAATAACAAATCAAATTGTTACTGGAGTTTCTATTTCTTATAGTTTTTGATAAATGAAAATTGCACTTTTAGGATATGGTAAAATGGGAAAAGCAATTGAAAAAATAGCCTTAAATCGAGGACACGAGATTATTTTAAAAATTGATACCAACTCTAATTCTTATGATATTTTAGCTGCTGATATTGCTATTGATTTTAGCACACCAACATCAGCATATAAAAATATAAGTAACTGTATCAACAACAATATTCCTGTTATCTCAGGAACAACTGGATGGTACAAAGATTATGATAAAATTGTTGCACTTTGCAAAGAAAAAAACGGTGCATTTATCTCAGCAACAAATTTTAGTTTAGGTGTCAATATTTTCTTTAAACTCAATGAGAGATTAGCCAAAATGATGGCGAAATTACACGATTACAACGTTTCTATAGAAGAAATTCATCATACAGAAAAGTTAGATGCTCCAAGCGGAACAGCAATTACACTTGCCGAAGGAATTATCAAAAATTCTGACAAAAAAGAGTGGGAATTAAATGTAACAAATAGTAAACAATCACTACCAATAATATCAAAACGAATTTCTGAAGTTTCGGGAACGCATTCTATAACATATACATCATCTGTAGATACTTTAGAAATCAAACATACTGCGCACAATCGAGAAGGCTTTGCTTTAGGAGCAGTCATTGCAACAGAATGGTTGATCGACAAAAAAGGTGTTTATACTATGAAAGATGTTTTAGGAATATAAAAAACAAAAATTATGACAGCAACACAATGGTTTGTATTTTTTTTAATTATTCAAGTAATTCATTCTTTAGGAACTTGGAAACTATATGTAAAAGCAGGAAGGCAAGCATGGGAAGCGGCAATTCCAGTTTATAATGCTATCGTATTGATGAAGATTATCAATCGACCAAAATGGTGGGTAATCTTACTTTTTATTCCGATTGTAAATCTGTTTATGTTTCCAATTATTTGGATTGAAATTATTAGAAGTTTTGGTAAAAAATCTCGAATAGATAGCTCTTTAGTTATTCTTTCTCTTGGTTTTTATATTTATTATATCAATTACGCTATAGATGTTGAATATATAAAAGACCGAAGTTTAAAGCCAAATAGCGCTTTTGGGGATTGGGTAAGTTCTATTGCATTCGCTATAATCGCAGCAACATTGGTACACACTTATTTTATGCGTCCATATACAATACCGTCATCATCATTAGAAAAATCATTATTAATTGGCGATTTCTTGTTTGTAAGTAAGTTTCATTATGGTGCAAGAGTCCCTATGACTCAAATAGCACTTCCTATGGTACAAGATTCTATTCCTTTTATCGGTTTAAGATCTTATTTAAAAAAACCGCAACTCCCATATTTCAGACTTCCTGGACTTCAAAAAATAAAGCGAAATGAAATTGTAGTTTTTAATTGGCCAGCAGATACATTAGCCACAATGTGGGGAGATACCTCCGGAAAATATACTTTTAAGCCAATTGACAAAAAGACAAACTATGTAAAACGATGTGTTGCAATAGCAGGAGATTCATTACAAATCATTAATGGTTATATATACATTAATGGAAAGAAATCTATTATGCCAAACAGGGCAAAACCTCAATGGTATTTTGAAGTTAATACTGAAGGGAAGCAACTAAGCCAAAACATGCTTCTAAACAGATTAAAAGTTCGAGAAGGAGGAAGAACACCAAATGGAAATTATATTTTAAATCTTACTGATGAAGATGCAGCTAGAATTTCAAAAAATCCAGCTGTAAAAAATATAAAAAAACAGATTGCACCTTCTGGGAAATACAATAATCGACTCTTTCCTCACAATGAACAATATCAATGGAGTCAAGATAATTTCGGCCCAATTTATATCCCTAAAAAAGGAGAAACAGTCGAATTAAATAGTAAATCAATTCCTTTTTATAAGCATATTATTGAAGAATATGAACACAATAATAACGTAACTTTTGATGGAAACGATGTATATATTAACGGGAAATTGGTGAAGAATTACACCTTTAAACAAGACTATTACTGGTTGATGGGAGATAACCGTCAAAACTCATTAGATGCGCGTTATTGGGGATTTGTACCTTTTGATCATGTTATTGGAAAACCTGTTCTTATTTGGATGAGTTATGATGGTGGAATTTTTAGAAATCCTCGTTGGGAACGCTTCTTTACGACAGTACATGGAGAAGGAAAAGCAACTTCTTTTCGATATTTAGTGTTTGGCTTGATTGCTCTTTGGTTGGTTTATAGTAACTTTATTAAAAAGAATAAAAAAGTGTAATATGTTGTTTTTACCAACATACTTTGCGCCTATTTCTCAATATGTTGCAATTTTTAAAAACAAAGAAATTGTTTTTGAAGTAGAAGACAATTTTCAAAAACAAACGTATAGAAACCGCTGTAATATTTATGGAGCAAATGGTAAATTAACACTCAATATTCCAATTATTCATAATGGAAAACAAAAAACAAAAGATGTTAAGATAGATAATTCTTCTCTTTGGCAAAAACAACATTTAAAATCTTTAGAATCAGCCTATTACTCTTCTCCCTTTTTTGAATTTTATATGGATGATTTATTCCCTTTATATGAGCAAAAATCAGCGTTTTTATTAGATTTTAACTTAAAATGTCATGAGTTTATAATGAATGCTTTACAAAGCGAAATAACTTATTCAAAAACTGATATTTACGAAGTTAGCCCAAAAATAAAAGATTGTAGAAATTTAGCAATAGCTAAACATGAGAAAAATTATAATCTCAATTCTTATTTTCAAGTATTTAATGACAAACATGGGTTTATGCCAAACTTGAGTGTCTTAGATTTACTTTTTATGGAAGGTACGAATAGTGAAATTTATTTAAAAAATCAAAAAATAATTTTTTAATTTACTGATTTTCAACATTTTTTGATTATTTTTATAACCAAATTGCAAACTCTTTGGTATGGAAAACTTATTTGACTATATGAAAAGTCTTTCTCCGCTATCTCAAAAATCGGAAATTGAATTGCGGAAAATATCTTCTAAGAAAAAATACTCTAAAAAAACTATACTTTGTAAAATAGGTCAAATTCCAAAAAAAGCATATTTTATAGAAGAAGGTCTTATAAGGAGTTTTATGATATCTCCTAAAGGAAATGAATATAACAGGTCTTTTTTTATTAAAGGGGAATTTACTGCAGCATTTACATCCCTTATTCACAACACACCATCACTATATACAATTGAATGTTTAACCGATTGTACCTTTATAGAATTTGATTATAAAAAACTTATTACTCTCATGGAAACATATAATGATATAGGCATCATTTACAGAAAGTATATTGAAAATCTTTATGTATTTTACACCAATAGGAACATTGATTTTTTAACTTTAAATGCTACTCAACGGTATTTAAATTTAAGAAAACGGATTCCACAAATTGATGCTATTATAAGTCAAAAAAAGATTGCTGGACATTTGGCAATCACAAAAGTTCAGTTAAACAGAATTAGAAGAAAACTATTAACAACTTAATTTATGGAACAATTAATTAAACAAATTAATAGTATATATCCTCTCTCTAAAAATTCTTTAAAAGAATTAATAAATATTACTGAAATTGAAGAGTATTCTGCTCGTTACAAACTAATTGAATTAGATAAAAAAACAAATCATTTTTACTTTTTACTTTCTGGGATAGCTCGCGCCTATATAATTTCAACAAATGGTAAAGAATCTAATAGTTCGCTTTTTTTAGGGAATAATTTTATTTCTTCATTTTCCGCTTTAATAAACAAAACTCCATCTAAGATTATTATTGAGTGCTTAACTAATTGTAGAATAGCGAAATGCAATTACTCAGAGTATATTAAATTAGCAGATAAGCATATTGATCTAAATATCATTTACAGAAAAAGTATAGAGTACCTTTTCTACACTTCAGAGGTAAGAGATATCGAATTTGCAACTATGACTGCTACAGAAAGGTATCTTTCAGTAAAAAATAGAGTTCCACAGATTGACAATTTAATTTCACAAAAGCATATTGCTTCTCATTTAGGGATTACTTCTGTTCAATTGAGCAGGCTTAAAAAGAAGCTTCTTAGTTCTTAAAAAACTGTTAATTATTTCCGTTATATTACATTAGTAACAAATGTTAACGCACAGCATATCAAATCTATATACTTTTGCCTCGCATTAATTCACGTTAATGAGAATAATAAACCCCACGGAATAATCTTTGAAAACATCCTATATAGATAACCCCAAAGACTATTTACTGTTATTCTAAAACTAAAAGAGTTCAACTAAATGTTGAACTCTTTTTTGTTATAATTATCTAACTAACTTTTTGTATTTAATACGCTTCGGCATCAAATCTCCGCCAAGTCGTTTCTTTTTATTCTCTTCGTATTCTGAGAATGAACCTTCAAAATAATATACTTGAGAGTCTCCTTCAAATGCAAGAATATGAGTACAAATACGATCTAAAAACCATCTATCGTGCGAAATAACAACGGCACAACCTGCAAAATTCTCTAGACCTTCTTCTAAGGCTCTTAATGTATTTACGTCCAAATCATTTGTAGGTTCATCGAGTAGTAAAACGTTTCCTTCTTCCTTAAGTGTCATCGCGAGATGCAATCTATTTCGTTCTCCTCCAGAAAGTGTACTTACTTTCTTGTTTTGCTCACTTCCTGCAAAGTTAAATCTACTTAAATAGGCACGAGAATTTACCATTTTTCCACCCATCATTACTAAATCTTGCCCGTCAGAAAAATTTTCCCAAATAGATTTATCAGCATCAATATTAGAATGTGCTTGATCAACATAAGCAATTTTTACAGTATCACCAACTTTAAATTCTCCTTTATCAGGAGTTTCTTGTTGCATTATCATCTTAAAAATAGTCGTTTTTCCTGCTCCATTTGGACCTATAATTCCTACAATACCATTTGGCGGCAAACTAAAATTCAAATCTTCATATAACAATTTATCTCCAAAGGCTTTAGAAACACCAACAGCATCAATTACATTTGAACCTAAACGTGGACCATTTGGAATATAAATTTCCAATTTTTGCTCCAGTTGTTTTTGATCTTGACTCATTAATTTATCATAATTTGCCAAACGTGCTTTTGATTTCGATTGTCGTCCTTTTGCTCCTTGACGTACCCATTCTAACTCTCGCTCTAATGTTTTTTGTCTTTTTGAGGCTGTTTTTTCTTCTTGTGCCAATCGTTTTGATTTTTGATCTAACCAAGAAGAATAATTTCCTTTCCAAGGAATACCTTCTCCTCTATCGAGTTCTAAAATCCATCCAGCAACATTATCTAAGAAATATCTATCATGCGTTACTGCAATAACTGTTCCTTTATATTGTGATAAGTGATGTTCTAACCAATGTACAGACTCTGCATCTAAGTGATTCGTAGGCTCATCTAACAATAAAACATCAGGTTGTTGTAATAATAATCTACACAAAGCAACTCTACGTCTTTCTCCTCCAGACAATACATTTATTGGCGTATCACCTTCAGGAGTTCTTAAAGCATCCATTGCAATTTCCAATTTTGTATCTAATTCCCAAGCATCTAAAGCATCAATTTTATCTTGTAATACTGCTTGTTGATTCATCAACTTTTCCATTTTATCAGCATCAGAATATACTTCTTCTAAGCCAAACATGTCATTAATTTTGTTATACTCTTCGAGTACAGCAACTGTTTCTGCAGCACCTTCTTTAACAATATCAATCACTGTTTTCGTTTCATCAAGTTCTGGTTCTTGCGAAAGATAACCAACTGTTATTCCTTGATTTATAGTTACATCTCCTTGGTAGTTTTTTTCGATTCCAGCAATAATCTTCATTAATGTGGATTTTCCTGATCCATTAAGACCTAAAATCCCAATTTTTGCCCCATAGAAAAAACTTAAATGTATATTTTTTAAAACTGGTTTATTTGCTCCAGCATAAGTCTTACTTAGTCCGGACATCGAAAATATTATTTGTTTACCGTCACTCATTTTAACCGTTTATAAGTTTATTTGTTTATCAATTTAGGAACAGCAACTTTGCGCCTCTGAACCTCTGTTCCTTTTTTATACTCTTCCTTTTAGCGCATTAAACACCCAAGCGATTGCAAAAAAACCTACTCCAACAGCAGCAAATCCCCAACCTGCAACTTCATTGTATCTAAATGCCCCAAGAGCAATCAATCCACATCCAACAAAAATCATTATAAAAGTTGCCCAAGCAAGTACTGTATTTTTATTCATTGACATAAATTATTCTTTTATTTATTGAAATACAAATATCGTTATTTATTTTGAAATTATTACAGTTCTGCAGCTAATCTACAACCTTGATTAATGGCGCGTTTTGCATCAAGTTCTGCAGCAATATCTGCACCGCCAATCACATGAACTTTTATTCCTTTTTCTTCTAATGGAGTTACAAGTTCTTTAAACGGAGTTTGTCCTGCACAGATAATCACATTATCAATTTTTAATAATTTTTGTTCTTTATTTTGGGTGTAATGCAAACCTTCATCATCAATTTTTGTGTATTGCACTTCGTTAATAAACTGTACTTTTTTCTTTTTTAATGTTGATCTATGAATCCATCCAGTAGTTTTACCCAATTTTGCTCCGAACTTACCTTTACTACGCTTGAACATAAAAATTTCTCTTGGTGAAGGTTCAATTTCTGATACAACTCCTTCAATTCCGCTTCGTGATTTTAGTGATTTATCAATTCCCCATTCTTTCAACCAAGCATCAATATTTTGTGATGTACTTTCGCCTTCATGCGCTAAATATTCAGATACATCAAAACCAATTCCTCCAGCACCAATAACAGCAACTCGCTTTCCTACAGGTTTTTTGAATTTCAAGACATCCAAATAATTCAACACTTTGGAATGCTCAATTCCCTCAATTTTTGGCATTCTTGGTTTTATTCCTGTTGCAATAATAATTTCGTCAAAGTTTCCATTAATCAAATCATCCACAGCTACTCTTCTATTTAATTTTACGATGACATTATGAAGTTCTAATTGTTTTTTAAAATAACGAATTGTTTCATAGAATTCTTCTTTCCCTGGAATTTGTTTTGCTATATTAAACTGTCCTCCTATTTCTTTATCAGCATCAAACAAAGTTACTTTGTGTCCTCGTTGTCCTGCAATTGCTGCTACTGACATTCCTGCTGGACCTGCACCTACAATTGCAATTTTTTTCTTTTTATCAGTTTTATAATAATTTAATTCTGTTTCATGACACGCTCTTGGATTTACCAAACAACTTGCCACTTTTTGCAAAAAAACATGATCTAAACACGCTTGATTACAACCAATACACGTATTTATTTCATCCTCTTTTTCTGATTTTGCCTTATTCACCCATTCTGGATCAGCTAAAAATGGTCTTGCCATAGAAATCATATCTGCATGACCTTCAGCCAATACTTTTTCTGCAGTTTCTGGCATATTTATTCGGTTAGAAGTTATCAAAGGAATCGAAACTTCTTGCTTCATTTTTTGAGTAACCCAAGTAAATGCTGCTCTTGGAACTGAGGTTGCAATCGTAGGTATTCTCGCTTCGTGCCAACCAATTCCTGTATTGATAATAGTTGCGCCTGCATTTTCTATTTCTTTTGCCAATTGTACAACTTCCTCCCAAGAACTTCCTTTTTCTACCAAATCGAGCATTGACAAACGATAAATAATAATAAATTCTTTGCCAACTGCTTCACGCGTTTGTTTTATCAATTCGATAGGTAAACGCATTCTATTTTCATAATCTCCTCCATAATTATCTGTTCGCTTATTTGTTCTTTTTGCAATAAATTCATTAATCAAATAACCTTCAGAACCCATGATTTCTACACCATCATATCCTGCTTCCTGAGATAATTTTGCACAATTCACAAAATCATGAATTGTTCTTTTAATTCCTGATTGTTTTAATTTAAAAGGCTTGAAAGGTGTAATTGGTGATTTTATTTTTGATGGTGCTACAATAAACGGATGGTAACCATAACGTCCTGCATGCAGAATTTGCATACATATTTTACCTCCTTCTTTATGCACAGCATCTGTAATTAGTTTATGTTTTCTTGCGTGTTTTTTAGTTGTCATTCTTGCCGAAAAAGGGCCTGTCCAACCTTGAATACTTGGTGCAATTCCTCCTGTAACAATTAAGCCAACACCTCCTTTAGCACGTTCTGCATAATAGTGTGCTATTTTTTCAAATCCATTTTTTTCTTCCTCAAGTCCTGTGTGCATAGAACCCATCAAAATTCTATTTTTTAAGGTTGTAAATCCTAAATCTAACGGTTCAAAAATGTGTTTGTATTTCATTGGAATATCAAAATTAGTGTTATGCGTGCATAACATATTGCAAGATACACTATTTTATAAAACAAAAAACTCAAGGTTTCTCTTGAGTCTTTTGTTTTACTACGTTATTAATTAAGCAGGTAAAAAACCCATTTTTCCCATTTGATAATCTCGCATTGCTTCCATAATTTCAGTTTGCGTGTTCATCACATAAGGTCCATATTGCTTGATAGGTTCATTAATTGGCTCACCAGATAAAATTAACAAAGTACTTGCTGCTTTTGCTTCAAACTCAATCATATTTCCATCTTGATTAAAAGTCACCATTTGCATTGCATCTTTCTTCAAAGTAACTTCATTATTTGCTATAATTTCACCATCCAATAAATAAATTAAAGATTGATGTGTCGTTGGAATTTCTACTTGCATTTTACCTGTTTCTTGTGTTTTAACAGTAAATACATTGACGGAAGTCTGTGTTTCTATCAATCCTTTTATATTGACTTGATTACCTGCAACAGCTTTTAATTCAATCGTCTTGTTATCGTTCCTAATTGTAGGCATATCTTCATTTTTTATATGCTGATAATTTGCTTCTATCATTTTGTCTTTTGCTGGAAGATTTAACCATAGTTGTATTCCCTCTAATTCACCTCCTTTTTCAACAAACTCTTTAGTTGGTCCCTCGGAATGAATAATCCCTAAACCAGCAGTTGTCCATTGTACATCGCCTGCTCTAACAATACTTTCGTTTCCTAAAGAATCTCTATGCAATTGCTCTCCTTTAAACAACAGGGTTATTGGCTCAAATCCACGATGTGGATGTGGTCCTAAATCAAACGGATTGTTAGATTCATTGATTTTATAAGGTCCATAATGGTGCAATAATAGAAACGGATCAACATTCTCAATTCCTTGTGTTGGTATTGGTTGTCTTAATCGAATTGGCCCCATATTTACAAACGGACTTCCTGCTTTATGTTGTATTGTTTTAACTGTTTTTTTCATAATCTTTCTTTTAATTTATTTTCCATGGAAAATATTTTTATAATTTTTTATTATCTTATTTTATCTAACAAATCACTCAATATAAGTGCTTCTTTGTTTGATATGTTCTTCAAAAAATCAATATGAGAAGAAGTATTTATTGCTTCAAGGAGATCTAAACCTCCCTTTGTAATATTAATATACACAACTCTTCTATCTTCACTACATCGATCTCTTTCTATTAATTTCTTATCACACAATTTATCCATTAATCGAGTTGAATTTGGTGCACGGTCAATCATTCTTTCCTTTACTGTTTGCGCTTTCATAGGTTCTTCTGTTCCTCTTAAAATCCGCAAAATATTATATTGTTGTGGAGAAACTCCATAAGGTTTAAAAAACTCATTTTCTAAACTATTTAACCAACTTGAAGTATATTTAATGTTGATTAATGCTTTAACCTTATTACTCGGAAATGTAGATTTTATGTCTTTAGAAATGTCTCCCATATTTTACGCCAATGACTTTGAAAAATTAGATGCTACTTTCTTTAATTCTAAGTCTAGCTCTTGATTACTAATTTTTCCTTCTTTAAAATTATCATAAAAACTTGGTACTGAGAAATCAGCCACTATGTTTCCTCCTAAATGCGGAAACGTGCTTTTTGCAGATTCTAAAACCGTTGCACCTCCTCGACCTCCTGGAGAAGTACTCATCAGTAGCATTGGTTTATTTGCCCAAACATTTTTATCAATTCTTGACATCCAATCAAAAATATTTTTAAATACTGATGCGTAACTACCGTTATGCTCTGCCAATGACAACACGATACCATTTGAAGATTGAATTAAATTTAAGAATTTTTGTGCGTTTTCTGGAATCCCAACTTCATTTTCATGGTCTATTCCGTAAATTGGTAACTCATAATTATTTAAATCTAAAACTGTAACTTCAACATCATTTAACAAACTTGTAGCGTATATTGCTAACTGTTTATTAATCGAATTCTTACTATTACTTCCTGCAAAAGCGATTATATTTTTCATACTCATTCATTTTAATTCGGTACAAATGTACAATAAATATATTTATTTTCCAAGGAAAATATATCCAAGGGTTTTATTATTCATCTATTAACAATGATTTTGTACTTTAGCAATTCAAAAATTGAATATTCATTTATGGACATCAACTTCAATAAAAACGAAGATTATAATAAACTTTTAGTTTCCGATTTACGCAAGAGATTTGCCAAAGTTAAACTTGGAGGCGGAAAAAAACGCATTGATAAACACCATGCAAAAGGAAAACTAACAGCAAGAGAGCGCATTGATTATCTGCTTGATAGCAAATCAAAAAGTATTGAAATAGCTGCTTTTGCTGGTGATGAAATGTATGCAGAACATGGCGGTTGTCCGTCAGGAGGCGTTGTGATAAAGATTGGTTATGTATCAGGTAAACAATGTATTGTTGTTGCCAATGATGCGACTGTAAAAGCAGGTGCTTGGTTTCCGATTACAGGAAAAAAGAATTTAAGAGCGCAAGAAATATCCATCGAAAATAAATTACCTATTATTTATTTGGTTGATTCTGCAGGTGTTTATTTGCCGATGCAAGATGAAATTTTTCCTGATAAAGAACATTTCGGACGCATATTTAGAAACAATGCTGTAATGAGCAGTATGGGAATTACACAAATATCGGCAATTATGGGATCGTGTGTTGCAGGAGGCGCATACTTGCCAATTATGAGTGATGAAGCCATTATTGTTGATAAAACTGGAAGTATTTTCTTGGCTGGAAGTTATTTGGTAAAAGCCGCTATCGGAGAAAGCATTGACAATGAAACGCTTGGAGGTGCAACTACACATTGCGAAATTAGTGGTGTTACCGATTATAAAGCAACGGATGATAAAGATGCGTTAGACAAAATAAAAAATATTGTTGGTAAAATTGGTGATAGCGAAAAAGCTGGATTTAACCGCGTAAAAACTTCTAAACCGAAAGAAAATCAACAAGATATTTACGGAATCCTACCAAAATCTCGTACTGACCAATATGATATGAAAGAAATTATCAAACGTTTGGTTGATGATTCTGATTTTGAAGAGTATAAAGCCGATTATGGCAAAACAATTATTTGCGCATACACTCGCATTGATGGTTGGGCTGTTGGAATTGTTGCCAATCAACGAAAAGTGGTGAAAAACGCCAAAAAAGAAATGCAATTTGGAGGCGTTATCTATTCTGATAGTGCCGATAAAGCAACACGTTTTATAGCAAACTGCAATCAGAAAAAAATACCATTGGTTTTCTTGCAAGATGTTACTGGCTTTATGGTTGGTAGTAAATCTGAGCATGGCGGAATCATAAAAGATGGCGCAAAAATGGTGAATGCAGTGAGTAATTCTGTTGTGCCAAAATTCACCATCGTTATTGGTAATTCTTACGGTGCAGGAAACTACGCAATGTGTGGCAAGGCTTACGACCCAAGATTGATTGTTGCTTGGCCAAGCGCACGATTGGCAGTTATGGGAGGCTCGCAAGCAGCGAAAGTGTTATTGCAAATAGAAACTGCTTCACTTAAAAAACAAGGCGAAACAATTACCCCTGAAAAAGAACAAGAAATTTTAAAAACGATTGAAGAACGTTATGACAAGCAAACATCTCCATACTACGCTGCATCTCGTATTTGGACAGATGGCGTCATTGACCCTCTAGACACAAGAACGTGGATAAGCATGGGAATTGAAGCGGCAAACAACGCACCAATTGAGAAGAAGTTTAATTTAGGGATTATTCAGGTGTAAGACAGACACGAATTTCACTAATTACCATGAACTTTAGGCATGGATTTTGCTTAAATGAATACAGATTATACAATTTATGAAGAAAATAATTTTTGAGGTAAGCATTTAATTTCATATCTTTAACGTCAATAAAATATACAAAAAATGGGAATTTTTAAAGGTCAAAACCTCATAGAGTTTACTGAACGTTTCAAAACCGATCAAGATTGCAGAGAA
>JAKITY010000054.1 GCA_021647835.1 Flavobacteriaceae bacterium
TCGAATATCTTGGTCAAAAAATCCGTAATCCCTATGTCTTTTAAATCGCTTCATAATACTTTAAATATACTCAATATCAGTGAAATATAAACGTGTTTTGAAGATTGTTAGTTTTTAGAGATGCCCTTAATATAAAAAACACCAACTCTGCTTATCGTATCTCTTTATTTGGCAATAATTAAAAAAAATGACGAACAGAATACATAAAATTTCAATCATATTATTTTTACTAGTCTTCAATAATATTTATGGACAAGAAACTGAAGAACATAAAATATATTCACAAGATGAAGACGAATATATTTTAAAAATTACTTTTCCGAAAAATTATAATATAGATAAAGAATACAAAACACTTTACTATTTAGATGCCTATTGGCTTTCCGGAATTACTCTTGGTTCTTACACTATATTAAATTTGACTAATTCTGTTCAAGATGTTGTTCTTGTAGGAATATCATTAGATGGTTCTGAAAAAGATTGGAATAAACAAAGAGATATGGATTTTACACCTTCACCTTTTAAAAACTTGGGGCTTTTCGAAGATTTTAAAAAAAAGAATCTAGAAAATAATGTTAAGATTAGTTTCAAAACTGGAGGTGGAAACCAACTTAATAAGGAAAACACTGGAGGCGCAAGTTTGTTTTTAGATTTTTTAGAGAATAATATCATTGCATTTGTTGAAAATAAATACCCAAATCTTAATAAACGAAGAGGATTACTTGGGCATTCTTTTGGAGGTCTTTTTGGATTTTACACGCTGCAAAATCATCCAGAATTATTCAAAGATTTAATTTTAATATCGCCTTCTTTATCATGGAATTCATTTGAATTAGTAGATGAAAACAAATTTTCAAAATTGGCAGAATCAAAAAGCGATATTAAATTTTATCATAGTTACGGAGAAAATGAAATAATTGCTATAAAAAAATCAAGCAACGACATAAAGAGTATCATAACTAAATTAGAAGTTGGAAACTTAGATTATAAATTTAACCCATTTAAAGATTCGGATCATCATTCAATTTTGTCAAAGGCAATTTATGATGGGTTATTATATTTATATAAATAATAGCAACTATGTATAGTTTATTTCTAATCTAAGTTTACTCCTTCTGATTTACAGTATATGTACGCCATTTTTCTAAGCACGCCTCTATATCATCAGGAATATTAGAGTTAAATTGCATCAATTTTCCTGTTGTAGGATGTGTAAAACCAAGTGTTTTAGCATGTAAGGCTTGTCTTGGTAAAACCTTAAAACAATTATCTACAAACTGTTTATATTTGGTAAAAGTCGTTCCTTTTAAAATACGTTCGCCTCCGTAACGCTCGTCATTAAAAAGTGTATGACCAATATATTTGAAATGCGCTCTAATTTGATGAGTCCTTCCTGTTTCTAACTTACACTCTACCAATGTAACATAAGTAAAGCGCTCTAAAACCTTATAATGTGTTACGGCATGCTTTCCAAAATCACCTTCAGGAAAAACATCCATTTGCAAGCGGTTCTTTAAACTACGCCCAATATTTCCCGTTATTGTTCCTGAATCTTGTTCTATATTTCCCCAAACAAGCGCATAGTACAATCTTTCTGTTGTGCGATCAAAAAATTGTTTTGACAGATGTGCCATTGCATGTTCAGTTTTTGCAACAACTAACAATCCACTTGTGTCTTTATCAATTCTATGCACCAATCCTGGACGTTCATTGCTATTGGTCGGTAAATTTTCGATGTGATGAATCAATCCATTTACCAGTGTTCCAGAGTAATTACCGTGTCCTGGATGAACGACCATTCCTGCTGATTTATTTACAACCATCACCTCGTCATCTTCATAAATGATATCAATCGGAATATCTTCAGCAACCAATAAATTTTCATGAGGAGGATATGTCAATACTACACGTACAACATCATTTCCCTTCACTTTATAACTTGATTTTACTGGAACTTCATTCACCAAAACATTTCCGTCCTTGGCTGCTTGTTGAATTTTATTTCGAGTTGCATTTTCAATAAAATTCATCAAAAATTTATCTACACGTAGCGGTTCTTGACCAACATGAGCCGTATAATTAAAATGCTCATATAATTCTTCGTTTTCTAACGATTCTTCTTCTTTCATTCTTATCTTATTTCAAATCAGTCGAATTTAACGACCTTTTCCATCTCCTAATTTTAAATTGACTACAGAATTTTTAGGCAATTTTGTTCCAACTTCAATTGTTTTACCTTTATGATACAATCCTCTAACAACATTACGTGCAATATCTGGAACGTATTTTGGACTGTTTCCTATTCTAAAACCTACTGATTTCAAAACCGTTTCTGCATTTCTACGTGATTTTCGTAATACATCAGGAATAATCACATCTTGATATGTTGGTCTATTTATTTTTAGATAAATTTTTCTATTTTCTTTCACAAAATCTCCTGCTTCTGGGTCTTGCTCAATTACCGAAAGTGGCGGATAATCAGGATTGTAATTGGTAGAATCTACTATTTTTAATTTCAAATCTAATTCATCTAACTTTGCCTTTACTTCAGTTATTGTCAACTTAGATAAATCTGGAACTTCTATTTTCTGACTGTGATTTGTCGTGATTTTCATCCATTGCATTATCAATATAATAAATACAACTATCCCAACAACTGCAATTCCTAATTGCTTTAAAAAAGTCTTACTTTTTACAAAATTTAATAAACTCATATCCTACTTTTGATTTCAACAAAGATATAAAACGTATTTTTATCGCATTAAATTATATTTAATAAATTTGTTTTATAAAATAATGTCTTAATTAATGAAGAAAAATGTTGCCGTTGTGATGGGCGGATACTCATCTGAACACTTGATTTCCCTGAAAAGTGGAGCCGTAGTTTGTGAGAATTTAGATACAACTAAATACAATATTTATCCTGTCCATATTTTTAAAGATAGATGGGTTTTGGTTCAAGACGAAATAGAACATCCTATTAACAAGCATGATTTCTCAGTTATTATCAATGATAAAAAAATTAATTTTGACTGCGTATTTAACGCCATTCACGGAAGTCCTGGAGAAGATGGAAAGCTAGTTTCTTATTTTGAGTTACTTGAAATTCCGCATACATCAGCGCCTTCTTATCAAATGGCATTGACGTTTAACAAGCGTGATTGTTTGAGTATTTTAAGACCTTATGGAATTAAAATGGCAACATCTTATTTATTAAATTTAGGAGATATTGTTAATGAAGATGAAATTATAGACAAAGTTGGCTTACCGTGTTTTGTTAAAGCAAATAAGGCTGGAAGTAGTTTTGGAATTACCAAAGTATATAAAAAAGAGCATTTGAAAGATGCCGTTAAAGTATCTTTTAAAGAGGATAATGAAATAATTATTGAATCTTTTCTTGATGGCACAGAAGTTTCGGTTGGTGTGATTACTTATAAAAATGAAGTAACTGTTTTACCTATTACCGAAATAGTTTCAGAAAATGATTTCTTTGATTACGATGCAAAATATCACGGAAAATCTCAAGAAATTACGCCTGCAAGAATATCAGAAAAGGAAAGAAAACGTGTGAAAAAAGTTGCAAAACGCGTGTATGAAGTTTTAAAAATGAGTGGTTTTACTCGAAGTGAATATATTTTGATTGATGGCGAACCTCATATAATAGAAATGAACACCGTTCCAGGATTAACTAACGAGAGTATTTTGCCTCAACAAGCCATTGCAGCAGGAATTAGTCTTCAAAATTTGTTTGGAGATATGATTGAGGGAGCGGTTGAGTAGTAAATAGTACAAATTTACGTCAGTTCGAGTGGTTTTCGACCAAAGGAGAAAATTGTATCGAGAACAATTGAAAGAAGAATACTTCTCGATACAATTTAATTCCGTTATCACTCCATTAAATCACTCGAAGTGACGCATTATTAATAATTATAGTAAGATGAAAGTATCATATGTATATATTTTAAAATGTTCAGATGGAACTTATTATACAGGAATCACTTCAAACCTTACTAAAAGGGTGATAGAACATCAATCTGGAAAACACAAAGGAAGTTATACTTGTTTAAAAAGACCTATAAAATTAGTTTTTTTGCTGAGTTCACAGATATAAATATGGCAATTGAAAAAGAGAAACAAATCAAAAAGTGGTCAAAATCAAAAAAAGAAGCATTGATTAACGGTAATTTTGAAGATTTACCTAATTTAGCAAAAAAGAATTTTAATAGTCACTAGCGTCAGTTCGAGTGGTTTTCGACTAAACGAGAAAATTGTATCGAGAACAATTGAAAGAAGAATGCTTCTCGATACAATTTAATTCCGTTATCACTTCATTAAATCACTCGAAGTGACGTTATATAGATATAAGCCAATGAGAAAAGCAGTTTTTCCAGGATCTTTTGATCCAATTACGTTAGGACACTACGACATCATCAGAAGAGGTGTAACACTATTTGACAAAGTTATCGTTGCAATTGGTGTAAATGCCGATAAAAAATATATGTTCTCACTTGAAGAACGAATGAACTTCATCAAAGAGTCTTTTAAAGACGAGCCTAAAATCACAGTTGTAAGTTACAAAGGTTTGACTGTAGATTTTTGCCAGAAAAACGATGTAAAATTTATTCTCCGTGGTTTGCGGAATCCTGCAGATTTCGAATTTGAAAAAGCAATTGCGCATACCAATAGAGACCTTGCTCCTATTGAAACTGTATTTTTATTGACTGCTGCCAAGACTTCTTATATTGCTTCTTCTATTGTACGTGATGTTATTAGAAATAATGGTGATTATACGAAGTTGGTTCCTAAAAGTGTGAGAATTGACAAAACGTAATTATATCACACGATGCAATCGTGCGGTAGCGGAGGTTCCTAAAACAGTTCGTGTAAAGTCGGCTAGAGCATATGAAAAACTCAAAGCATCCAATTAACCATAAGATTAATGAAATCATAAAAAACGAAAAAGGAACGTTAATTTTTATTTTAACAATACTAATAATATTTCTAGTTCTAGCCTTTTTTAAAAATAAAAAAGATGAAAATTTGTTTTTAATTGGTCATTACACTTATGGAAAAGTGACTGATATAAAAGCAATGAAAGGAGGACTTAGATATTATTATGAATTTAAAATATCTGGCGTTTCAGTAAAAGGTAAAATGAGGTCAGGTCGTTTTAAAAATGTTAATGATAGGTGTTTTGTTATTTTTGATCCAAATGATTATAACAATAATAAAATGCTTTTACAATTACATACGGTACCTGACAGCATAACCGAGACACCAAGAAGTGGTTGGAAAGATCTTCCGATTAATATTAACAAAAGTAAAATAAGAAAAGTCTTGCAATAAAAAATGTATTTTTTCTAATAAGTCCTACAACTTATACTCCGACAACGGCTTCGTAAAAGCCTCAGGGTTTTCTGCTAAATGATAACGAGGATCATCAATAGCATTAATTATTACTTCTCTAAATTTTGGGCTTGCTTTGTACAGTAAAATTTTACAATCTTCACTTAAGTGTTTTAGTTTGATTGTTTTTCCTGCTACTTCGTATTTATTTACCAAAGTGAATAGTGCTTCAAGTGCAGAATGATCACTAATACGTGCTTCAACAAAATCAACTTCAACATTTTGAGGGTCGTTTTTCACATCAAACTTTTCGTTAAATGCTGTTATAGATCCAAAGAATAAAGGTCCCCAAATTTCATATACTTTCGTTCCATCTTCTTTCATACGCTTACGTGCACGAATACGTCTTGCACTTTCCCAAGCAAAAACCAATGCACTTACAATCACTCCTGAAATTACGGCAATAGCCAAATCAAAAATAACTGTCAAAGTTGAAACTAAAATCACTACAAACAAATCTGCTCTCGAAATTTTATTAAGTATTCTGAAACTTGACCAAGCGAATGTTCCTAGAACTACCATAAACATTACTCCTACCAATGCTGAGATTGGCACTTGTTCTATCAATCCTGAAGCGAAAAGAATAAAAGCCAATAAGGTCAATGCTGCAACAATACCTGATAAACGTGTACGTCCTCCTGCTTTTATATTGATTAATGATTGACCAATCATGGCACAACCACCCATTCCTCCAAATAATCCTGTAACGATGTTTGCACCTCCTTGCGCTAAACATTCACGATTTCCATTTCCGCGAGTCTCTGTTAATTCGTCAATTAAATTTAAGGTCATTAGTGATTCTATCAATCCAATGGCTGCTAAAATCAACGCATACGGAAAGATGAATTTTATTGTTTCAAAATTGAAAGGTACTTTATTAAATATATCAAATTGGAATGTTGGTAAGCCTCCTTTTAGTCCGTCTCCTCCGCCATCAGTAATAAAACTACCAACAGTTGCTACATCTAAATTTCCAAAGATTACAATGGCAGACACTACTAAAATCGCAATCAATGCTTCAGGTAATTTCTTTGTGATTTTTGGCAAACCGAACATGATTGCCATTGTAAGTAACACCAAACCAATCATTATAAATAGTTTTGTTCCTTCCATCCACACTTTTTCTCCACCAACAATCTCTTTAAACATTCCTAATTGTGATAAGAAAATAACGATTGCCAAACCGTTTACAAATCCCATCATTACTGGATGCGGAATCAACCTCACAAACTTACCAAGTTTAAAAACTCCAGCGAGCATTTGAATAATTCCCATCAAAATAACAGTCGCAAAAAGATAATACAATCCTAATTGTTCGCCTTCAACTCCCATAGAATTTCCTTTAGCAACCAATGCTACCATAACTACTGCCAATGCTCCTGTAGCACCACTTATCATTCCTGGACGACCGCCAAAAATAGATGTAATCAAACCAATCATAAATGCTGCATACAAACCAACCAACGGATCTACTCCTGCAACAAATGCAAACGCAACAGCCTCTGGAACGAGTGCCAATGCAACTGTCAATCCACTTAAAATATCATTTTTTGCGTTCTTGGTTCTTTTCCTAATAAACTCTGTCATAATGGTTTGATTTTCAAAAGCGGCAAATGTACAGTTTTAAAATGGATTTGTCATTCCTGCGAAGGCAGGAATCCAGACTATCAATTTAGGTTTAGATTCCTGCCTTCGCAGGAATGACAATTAGTTATGAAATAGTAATTTTATATTCTTATAAGTATTCTCAAGTGCACTTTTCACGTCATCATCATTCTTAAAAACAACCTCTGTAATACCCTCTTCTAATTGAGGTTTAAGTTTACCTTTATAATCAGTATGCATCAAATACCAATGTGTGATTTTTAAAGTTTCGCGTCCATTTTGTTGAAAAATATGATATGTTTTTTGCAGTTTCTTTTCTATTCTCAATCCATTTACACTACATTCTTCTTCTACTTCTCTGATTGCTGCTGCTGTTTTTGATTCTCCTTTTTCGATTTTACCTTTTGGTAAATCCCATTTATCAAATCGATAAACAAAAAGTGTTTCTCCTAACTGATTCTTCACCAATCCTCCTGCTGCTTTTTCTATCTTAAAAAACCATTTGAATTCTTTCCAAAGCCCTTTTAAATTAGAATCGTATAAAAATATATCCTTAAACCGATTTCTTTTTGCCATTTCTATAATTGATTCTATTGTAATATCATCTTTATAAAAAAAACTATCTTCTGAAGAGTTATTAAGACTATCTGTTAATAAAATTGGAATTTCGTTATAGAAAATTGTGTACATTTGTGATATGATAAAGAACAAAGATACTGCAAAAAAAACTGCTGAATTATTATTGCAAATTAAAGCCATAAAATTACAACCAAACGAACCATTTACTTGGGCTTCTGGATGGAAATCACCTATATATTGCGATAATAGAATAACGCTTTCATTTCCTCAAATAAGAACTTTTTTAAGACAAGAAATTGCAAATCTTGTTGTTGAAAAGTATGGAAAACCTGACGTAATTGCTGGTGTTGCAACTGGTGCAATTGCTATTGGAGTTTTGGTTGCTGAAGAACTTGGTGTGCCTTTTGTGTATGTGAGACCTAAAGCAAAAAAGCATGGAAGGAAGAATCAAGTTGAAGGCATGCTTGAAAGTGGTTCAAATGTTGTAGTAATTGAAGACTTAATCAGTACTGGGAAAAGCAGTTTGAATGTGGTAGAAGCATTAAAAAAAGAAAATGTAACGGTAAAAGGAATGATTGCTATTTTTTCTTACGGATTTGCAATTGCTGGTAAAAATTTTGAAAAATACAATGTTGAATTAACAACTTTAAGTAACTACGAATCGTTACTTGAACAAGCCAATAACACGAATTATATTTCAGAAAAAGATTTAGAAACTCTTAATGATTGGAGAGAAAACCCGAGTAAGTGGAATCAATAATATGTACCTAATAAAATAAATACGATGAATTTAAAATCTAACAGTATCATAACTCAAAAATCTCAAAAAGAATTATTTGAATTTTTAACAGATTTAAATAACTTTGAACAATTAATGCCTGAAAATACTGAAAAATTTGAAGTCGATGGTGAATCTTTTATCTTCGGATTAAAAGGAATGCCAGAAATCAGGTTGGTTTTAAAAGAAAGAGCAGAATTTAGTCAGATTATTTTAGGTGCTGCAAGTAGTAAATTACCATTTACATTGACTGTAGATATTGATGAAATTGATGAGAGTATGTGTGAATCAACTTTTAATTTTGAAGGCAACTTTAATCCGATGATGGCAATGATGATTAAAAGACCTTTACAAAAATTTATTGATACACTTTCTGAGAATGTTGAGAATCTATAATAATCATCAGCAAGAAACATTAATGCGCTCATTTTGAGCGCATTTCTTATCTATTTACGTATCTTTGTAAAAGATGAAATCACTATTAGCTACACTTTTTAAACTTCTATTTAAAATTCCTTTTTTAAAACATTATTTTTTTGCTATTCATAAGAGGGTTTTTGCACCATTAAATTTATTTAAAGGTGTTGTAAAGCGAGTACGATTTAAAAAAAATATAATTCTTGAGTTACATATTGATGATTGGATTCCAAAGAATATTTATTTTACAGGAACCTATGAAGAAGCAGAACTACAATACATACAATCATCATTAAAAAAGGAGGATGTATTCGTTGATGTTGGTGCAAATATTGGCGTTCATTCATTGTTTGCCTCAAAAATTGTTGGAAATAAAGGTCAAGTAATTTCTTTTGAACCCTTCAATAAAAACCATCAATCATTTAAAAAAAATATTAAAATCAATGATATTTCAAATATTATTGCAGAGAATTTAGCAGTTTCTGAAAGTGATACTTTTATTGACATTTACTACAATAAAGACGAATTAAATCTAGGAATGGTTTCAGCATTTATAACAAACTATTCAGATTCTCAAAAAGCAGAAACTATCTCATTGGATTCTTATTTTGAGAAAAACCATATTAACAAGGTCGATTTTATTAAAATTGATATTGAAGGAGGTGAATACAATGCATTGCTTGGAATGAAAAAAACACTCGTTAAATACTCGCCAAAACTATTAATAGAAATATTAGATGAATCAAATCCTTCTTTACAAAACAATAAAGAACATATTATTTTTTTTCTGAAAAAAATTGGATACAACCTTTATTTTATTGATGATGATGGAGAACTTTCCGTATCAATAAAAAATGATAATCGAATGAATTTTGCTTTTATTAAAGATTAAAAGATATTTCTTTTAAACTAAATTCTTCTATATCTCCACTCTGTAATTCGACTTGAAGTCTTCCATTTGTAGAAATTCCAGTAATTTTACCCATAAAAATAGTTTCTTTTGCATCACGAAACATTGTCGGAGTATTTATCTTATACAATCGTTTTAAATACAGATTATCAATTTGAATAAAATCGTTTGCATTTATTATCTTAATATATTTTTCAATATTCTTTACCAACTTATCTAACAACCCATCTAAATTAAAATCTCTATCCGAAATTAATTTCATTGAAGTTGCATTTGGTAAGTTTTTAAAAACCGTCTGATTTACATTCAATCCTATTCCAACAATAGAATAATTAATTTTTGACTTTTTGACCGAATTCTCTATCAAAATTCCGCATATTTTTCGTTGCTCTGCCAGAATGTCGTTAGGCCATTTTATACTTATTTTTGTTGATAAAACAGTAAACAAAGTATCATAAATAGCCAAAGAAATAGCCTTACTAATATAAAATTGACTCTCAATATTCAAATTATTAAACTTGGTTAAAATGCTGAATGTAAGATTTTTATTAATAATAGATTCCCAAGAAGAACTCATTTGACCTCGTCCATTTGTTTGATAATCTGTAATTACAATTGTAAAATCATCAACATCACCTTCACGACACAATTCTTTTAAAAATGTATTGGTAGAGTCGGTGGCATCAAGTTTGATTATCTTCATATAAGTAATATATTACAATCGTTATTTTTATAGGGTAATAACCATAAAAAAACAATAACTTTGTAGCAAAATTAAACATTTTTTAATGACGAATAAAAAAGTAAGTGCTGATCAATTAATAACTGAAATAATAAAAGGAATAGAAGATGTAAAAGGTACTGATATTCAATTGTTTGATTTAAGAGAAATTGAAAATACCGTTACGGATTACTTTATAATATGCTCTGGAAATTCTAACACGCAAGTAAGTGCTATTTCTGGGTCAGTTCAAAAAATAGTTAGCAAAGAACTTCAAGATAAGCCATGGCACATAGAAGGAGAAGCAAATGCTGAGTGGATTTTGATGGATTATGTAAATGTAGTTGTACATGTTTTTCAAAAACACACGCGTGAATTTTACGACATAGAAAATCTTTGGGGAGATGCTAAAATAACAATAATATCTGCTTAAAAAATTTAATAAAATACTATCAATTTATATAGATGAGTAAACAAAACACACCAAAAAAAAGCAATAAAGATCAAGTTAAACTTCCAAAATTTAACTTTAATTGGATATATATTATTCCTGTTCTTTTTATTATATCGTTTATGATGTTTGGCGGCGGCGAAAACCCTAATGAAAAAGTTAGTTTCAGCAAATTCAAATCATATTTAAACACTAATGACATTGAAGAAATCATTATTGTAAAAAACCTTGGAACCGCACAAGTCTTCTTAAAAAAAGAGGCTTTAGAAAAAGGAGAATACAAAAAATATGTTAAGAAAAAAAGTTTCTTTAGCCTTTCAAAAGAACCTAGTTTTATTGTTACTTATGGTGACATTCAAAATTTTGAAAATTACCTAATCGAAACTAAACAAGAAAAAGACTTAGATTTTATTCATGACAATAAAGTTATCGATAGCACTCTTGGCGATATTTTAATCAATTTCCTTCCGATTTTATTACTTATTGGATTGTGGCTCTTCTTCATGAAACGCATGTCTGGAGGAGGCGCTGGAGGCGCTGGCTCTCAAATTTTTAACATTGGTAAATCAAAAGCAAAATTATTTGACAAAGATCAAAAAGTGAAAATATCTTTTAAAGATGTTGCAGGTTTAGAAGGAGCAAAAGAAGAAGTTCAAGAAATTGTAGATTTTCTAAAAAATCCTGAAAAATATACAGCCCTTGGAGGCAAAATTCCAAAAGGGGCATTGTTAGTTGGGCCTCCGGGAACTGGTAAAACATTATTAGCAAAAGCAGTTGCAGGCGAAGCAGATGTACCGTTCTTCTCACTCTCTGGATCTGATTTTGTAGAAATGTTTGTTGGAGTTGGAGCATCTCGTGTTCGTGATTTGTTTAAACAGGCAGCACAAAAATCACCTTCAATAATTTTTATTGATGAGATTGACGCTATTGGTAGAGCTCGTGGAAAAAGTAATATGACAGGAGGAAATGACGAAAGAGAAAATACTCTAAACCAACTACTTACAGAAATGGATGGTTTTGGCACTGATACAAATGTTATTGTTCTTGCTGCTACAAATAGAGCTGATGTTCTTGATAAAGCATTAATGCGTGCTGGACGATTTGACCGTCAAATCTATGTTGATTTACCTGATTTAAATGAGCGTAAAGAAATTTTTGAAGTACATGTCAAACCTTTAAAATTAGATAAAGATGTTAATTTAGAATTTTTATCTAAACAAACTCCTGGGTTTTCTGGTGCAGATATTGCAAACCTTTGTAATGAAGCAGCGTTAATGGCTGCAAGGCAAAATAAAAAAACGGTACATCATCAAGATTTTTTAGATGCGACTGATAGAATTGTTGGTGGTTTAGAAAAGAAAAATAAACTAATCACAGTAAAAGAAAAAACAACTGTTGCATATCATGAAGCTGGTCATGCAACTGTAAGCTGGATGTTAGAACATGCATCTCCGCTAGTTAAAGTAACTATTGTTCCTCGAGGTCAATCTTTAGGCGCTGCATGGTATTTACCTGAAGAAAGAATGCTTGTAGAGAAACAACAAATGTTTGATGAAATGTGTGCTACTCTTGGAGGAAGAGCAGCTGAAAAAGTAATGTTTGACGCTATAACAACAGGTGCTTTGAGTGATTTAGAAAAAGTGACCAAGCAAGCAAAAGCAATGGTTACTGTTTATGGTTTAAGTGATAAAATAGGAAATATCAGTTATTATGATTCTTCAGGTCAAAGTGAATACGGATTCACAAAACCATATAGTGAAAAAACTGCTCAAACAATAGATGAAGAAATTTCTTTATTGGTTGAAACTCAATATGAAAGAGCCATTAAAGTAATTACTAGAAACAAAGATAAGTTAATTGAACTGGCAGAATTACTTTTAGAAAAAGAAGTTATTTTTGGAGATGACTTGGTGAAAATATTTGGAGAAAGACCTTTTACAAAATCACCAATGGCTATAAGCAATTCCAAGAAAAAAGAGGCTGAAAAAGAAAAAAAAGCATTAAATAAAAAGGAAATAGAAGAAGAAAAAATAGAAAAAATTGATGATAATTCAGATAAAAATGAATAAATTCACGAAATTATTTAGAAATTCCCTCATTATCACTAAATGAAATTTTTAAAAAAACTATTCAAAAGTTCAGAGAAATTAAAAAACGAAGAAATTAAAAATCAAAAGGTTTCACTTTCCTTAGATGATTCTTTCGTTCATAATTTTATAAGACATGGTGGGAAGTTTTTATATTGCCTCAAACATGAGGATGTTACAGTAAATATCCAAAATATTATTAAAGAAAATAATTGGGAAACTATCTCTTATAATAATAAAGAATTAGCCAAATTAATTGGCTCTATCGATATTAAAACAGCAGCTGATTTCAATAAAGACATACCGTTTTTCACAACATGTGAGCAACTTATTTCTCAAAATGGAAGTATTCTTTTCTCTTCAAATCAAATTGGAGGCAAGCGTCTTTCATCACTCACAAATGATTTTATTGTATATGCAACCACAAGTCAAATTGTAAAAAATATGGGGGAAAGTTTAACTGGGATTAGAATTAAACACAAAGATAATTTGCCAACTAATATTAGTTCTATCAAAAATTACGGAAACAAAAACGAAGATAGTTTTATGAATTATGGCAACAATAATTCAAAAAATTTATACTTATTATTACTAGAAGACCTGTAACTAATGAGCAATTTCACCAAACGTATTTTATCAGGAATCATATATATCTCAGTTCTTATTTTTTCTATTTTATATAGCAAAATAAGTTTTTTGACTATTTTCTTTATCTTAATGATGTTTTGTCTTTACGAATTTAGTAAAATGATTGAATTGAAAAGTGTTTTCCCTTATTTATTAGGATTTCTAGCATATCTTTTTGGAAATATTTTAAATGTTGAAGACGTGCCTTCAAAAATAATTTTTAAATATGTAGGAATTACACTCTTTCTAACAATATTCTGCTCATTTGCGTGGATACTTCTCGCTAAAAAAGAAGAAATAGTAAGTCATTTAGGTAAAATATTTTTATCTGTCATATATATCGTAGTACCGTTTATTCTGATGGCTCAAATACCTTTTTTAAATACTGATTTTAAATATGCAAGTACTACAATTTTAGGTGTTTTTTTATTGATCTGGAGCAGTGACACATTTGCTTACTTGATTGGAAAAAACTTTGGAAAGAGGAAACTTTTAAAAAGAATATCGCCAAATAAAACAATTGCTGGATTTATTGGAGGCTTTATTGCTTGTGTTATTGCGAGTGTAATTATTGCTCAGTATTTTACTGCCCTTTCACTAACGCAATGGGTTGTGATTTCTATCCTTATTAGCGTTTTTGGTGTACTTGGCGACTTAATAGAATCGATGTTTAAAAGACAAGCAGGAATAAAAGACAGCAGTAACTTAATTCCAGGTCATGGAGGTTTTTTAGATAGATTTGATAGTGTTATCTTTGCTGCACCATTTATTTTCATCTATTTACAAATAGTATAAAAAATCAACTAAATATGTTTCACAAAGAAGGTTATAAGATTATTTTAATTTCAACAATATTACTATTGATTGCTATTTTTGCCATTGATGAATTTATTGAAATAGGTTGGTTGAGAATGTCTATTTCAACTGTATTTATCATCTTCTATATTTTAGTTTTACAATTTTTTAGAAATCCGAAAAGAAACACAAAATTAAATGACAATCATATACTTTCTCCTGTAGATGGAAAAGTGGTAGTTATAGAAGAAGTTTTTGAATCAGAATTCTTTAAAGACAAGCGCCTTCAAGTGTCTATCTTTATGTCGCCATTAAATGTGCATGTAACACGATATCCAATGAGTGGGAATGTTGTTTACAGTAAATATCATCCTGGAAAATACTTAGTAGCTTGGCACCCGAAAGCATCAACCGAAAATGAACGCACAACAATAGTTGTAAAAAATAACACTTTTGGAGAAATTTTATATCGTCAAATTGCAGGTGCAGTTGCAAAACGAATCGTAAATTATGCCAAAGTAGATGATAATGCTATACAAGGAACAGATGCAGGATTTATAAAATTTGGATCTCGTGTAGATTTATTTTTCCCTCTTAACACTAAAATAAATGTAACTCTTGATCAAAAAGTAAAAGGCGGAGAAGAAATAATTGCCTCTTTATAACTTCATCTTTATCAATATCATTTCTTTTTATTAATTTTGAGGAACCAAACTAACCAATGAAAGATTTAGATATTAAATTTAAAAAAGCATATTTGTTAGCTTCAGAAACCAATAAAAAATTACCGCCAGACATTATGCTGCAATTTTATGCATATTATAAGCAAGCAACTCGAGGTAATGATTATAGAAAGGGAAATGATAACGAAGAGTTAAGAAATGCTTTTAAATTAAATGCATGGTTTCAACTAAGTCATTTATCAGAAGATGAAGCAAAGAAAAACTATATCAAATTAGTAAACAAACACTTAAAATCTAAAAAAACAAGTCATGAATAAAAAAAATACAATTCTATCAGTTCTACTTTTTAGTTTATTATTTATTTCTTGTAAAACTGATGTCAAAAATACTATCAATAGTAATAAAGATAAAGTTTATTCAATTGAACCATTAACAACAAAAATTGGATGGACAGCCTACAAAACTACTGATAAAGTTGCTGTAAAAGGAGAATTTACAAAAATAAATGTCACTCCAAAACAAGCATCAAGCGCTAAAGAAGTACTTAATGGTTTAGAATTTTCAATTCCTGTAAGTAGTGTTTTTAGTAACAATAAAGAAAGAGACGGAAAACTAAAACAATTCTTTTTTGGAATAATGGATAATACAGAATTGTTATCTGGAACACTAACGACAACTTCAAATAACAAAGGCACAGCAAGTTTAACTATGAATGGAATTACACATTCATTTCCTGTAGAATATATGATAAGTGGTCAAATGATAACATTATCTGGAACACTAAACTTAGATGATTGGAAAGCTACAAAAGCAATTCAAAGCCTTAACAAAGCGTGTTTTGACTTACACAAAGGTGCAGATGGCATCAGTAAAACTTGGAGTGAAGTGAAAATTAATATTGCTACTTATTTAAAAGTTAAGACCGTTGCAGTATAGGTTCTTGATTAATAAACTTTAATTTTCAAATTATATTTTTGATTTTTTATTAATTTTCGAGTAGAATTTCTTCATTTTGAGTTATACAGTCCTATTTTTAGGGC
>JAKITY010000055.1 GCA_021647835.1 Flavobacteriaceae bacterium
ATTCATATTTATCTATTTGATTATCAAATAAATATACGAATTTTTAATCAAAAAAACAAACTTAATTTATTGTTTTTTAGGTGTTTAATTCAACTGATTTATAAATGTTTTAATGCGTTTGACCTGACCAAACTTCTATTTGAAGTGCGAAATACACGATTAAACAAATAAACTACATGTTTTTTTGTATAAACGGTTAGTGTTTTCGGTTTTTTTTATATATTTGTTTTGTGGAATTTTAAATTGCTAAAAAAAGAGTAACACTACTAATTTATGAAGAAAACCTTATTAACTGCCTATTTTATACTATTCTGTATATTATATGCTCAATCTCAAAACTTCACTATAACTGGAAAAGTTGTAGATGCAACAACTAAAGATGCATTAGAATATGCTACTGTAACATTTAAACCAAAAGGCAACTCTGACCTTATTGGCGGTATTACTAATAAAAAAGGAAAATTTGAAATTTCTGTCCCAAAAGGAAAATATACTATTTCTGTAGAATTTTTATCATACAAAACAATCGTTTTTAAATCTCAAAACATCACTAATGATGTTCATTATGGCTCTATTGAGTTGAGTGAAGATACTGAGTTTCTTGAGAGTATTGAAATTATTGGAGAGAAAAAATTAGTAGAACGAAAACTAAATAAATTAGTTTACAATGTAACTAAAGATATTTCTGCAGAAGGAAGTATGATTATTGATATCATGAACAATATCCCTTCTGTATTTGTTGAGAATGGTACACCAACTATAAGAGGACAAGCAGCAACAGTTTTAATTAATGGAAGATTTTCTTCTCTGTCAAAATCAGAAGCCTTAAAATCTCTTCCTGCAGGTTCTGTAGAAAAAATAGAAGTTATTTCACATCCTAGAGCACAATATAATGCATCTTATAATTCAATTATTAATGTTGTCTTAAAAAAAGGAAAAGATGAAGGTTTAAATGCATCTATTACTGGTTCTTTTGGTCATAAAGATATTTATGGTGGCTTATTAACTTTAAATAATAAGTCTAAAAAGGTGAATTTCTTCACCAATACTTCATATAATCAAAGAAATGCTATTCAATTATCAGATTCTAAAAATGAGTATTTTGTAAATGGAATTACTTCTACTTTTTTAAACGAAAATAGCGTGTTTGACAGTAAAGACAATACGTTTTATACTACTGTTGGCGCCGATTTTTATTTGTCAAAAAAAACAACCCTTACAACGTCAATCAATTATTCGAATCTTAAACAAAACAGTGAGGCCAGTGCAAGTTCTAACATATTTGATAATTTAATGTCACTCTCATCATCTAATGAAAGGTTACATACAAGAGTTTTCGATAATGAAATAGTAGATTTAAACCTTCAACTTGAGCATCAATTTAATAAAAAAGGACGTTCATTGTCATTTAACTTTATTAATTCAAATGATAATGAAACCTCAAATAACAATATATCAAACTCAAACAATAGTTATACCGATCAACTCTACACTGAAAACGATAATTTAAATAATTCTGAATTCGATTTAAAATATATTAATCCAATAAACGATAAATCATGGTTTACAACTGGTTATAATATGAATTCTAGAAAAAACATATTCCAAAGTACCATTAACAATAATGTTGATTATAGTGAAAATGTACATGCAGGATATATAGAATATGAATATCAAGTTGATAAGTTATATATAGGTGTTGGGATTCGTGGTGAATTTTCACAAATTGATATAGATAATTTAAATAATAGTACTACTCAAAAAAACACTTTGAATGATTTTTTCCCTGTCTTTACAACAGCCTACACTATAAATGATAGTCAATCCATAAGTTTCTACTATGATAAAGGTATAAATAGAACAAGCCCAAGTCAACTACAGCCTTTTGAAGAACGCTTTAGTGAAACATCTTCATACATCGGTAATGAAAATTTAAAACCTATGTATCGTGACACATATGCTCTTCATTACTCCTATTTTGGAAAAAAAATCACTTTTATACCTGAAATTTTTTATTCTAAATTTAGTGATTGGCATCAAAAAGTCACCTATGAAACTGGTGAAATAATTGATGGTGTAAATAAATTAATTACCACTCCTTTCAACTTAGGTCAAGTAGATCATTATGGAATTAATATATACGCATCATACAAGGTAAATAACAATATAAATTTTGCTTTATCTCCTGAATTTTATTTTTTTGATCAAAAAGGCACTTATGAATCGACAAATATTTTAAATCAACCAATTGAAATAGATTTTAATAAAAGAACATTTAATGGTAAACTAAAATTATTGACTCAATTAAAACTTCCTAAAGTGTTTAATTTCCAAACTAATATTATTCATTATTTAAAATCTGAAGGGCCTGTTTCTACACGTCATGCATACACTTATGCAAGTGCAGCATTAAATAAAGATTTATTTGACAAGAAAGCTACATTAAGTTTAACGTTCAGTGATATTTTTAACTCAAACCAAACTAAGAGAGATCGCTTTGATACAAATTATTTCTCGAAAAGTGTGATAAAAAATAAGAATCCTGATATCATTTTATCATTCACATATAGATTTAATCAAAGTAAAAAGAATCGTGAAATTGACTTTGATAAAAAAGATAAAAAACCAAACTTTTAGATGATTAGAATATACCACAACAATAGATGTAGCAAAAGCCGTCAAGGAAAAGAAATATTAGAAAATTCAAATTGTAAATTTGAAATCATAAACTACTTAGAAAAACCCCCAACAATAGTCGAATTATCTGAATTAATTCAACTTCTAGACATCTCTCCTATTCAACTTATTAGAAAAGGAGAGAGCGTTTGGAAAGAAAATTATAAAGGGAAAACATTGACAGATGCTCAAATCATTAAAGCAATGGCTAAACATCCAAAATTGATAGAAAGACCTATAGTTGTGAATGGAAATAAAGCGGTAATTGGTCGTCCACCAATATTGATAAAAGATTTAATCTAAAATAAGCGTACAAAAAAAGGTTCTGAAAATTCAGAACCTTTTTTGTATTGTATATATAACTAATTGACTTTATTCTTCAATAACTTCATTTTCTTTTTCCATTTTTCTATATTTCCATTCTTCTCTTAAATAGCCTACAATCCAATAAGGGATTACAAAAGTCATTAAAAAAATCATTAACCAAAATCCCATTGTAAATATGGCTAAGAATAATAAAAATCCTGAAAATTGAGAAAAGTCCATCATAATAATTGCTGTTTTATTTCTAAAGCAAAAGTACTATTTATTTTTTATTAATATTATCTTTTATAATAAAAATTTAAGTCCATTTTAGTAACTTTGTTGTCTAATTATTTTCATTATGAAATATCGAATAGAAAAAGACACAATGGGAAAGGTTGAAGTTCCTGCTGATAAATATTGGGGAGCACAAACCGAACGTTCTCGAAATAATTTTAAAATAGGAAATCCAGCATCAATGCCTTTAGAAGTTGTTTATGGGTTTGCTTATTTGAAAAAAGCAGCAGCATTTACAAACTGCGATTTGGGTATTTTGGCATCCGAAAAAAGAGATTTAATTGCAAAAGTATGTGATGAAATATTAGCAGGAAAACACGACAATCAGTTTCCTCTTGTAATATGGCAAACAGGTTCTGGAACGCAAAGCAATATGAATGTAAATGAAGTTATTGCCAATAGAGCGCACGAAATTGCAGGAAAAGTAATTGGCGAAGGAGAAAAAACAATTCAACCAAATGATGATGTAAATAAATCGCAATCATCTAACGATACTTTTCCAACAGGAATGCATATTTCCGCTTATAAAATGGTCGTAGAAACAACGATTAAAGGTGTTGAAAAACTACGTGATACTTTTCAAGAAAAATCAGAAAGATTTAAGGATATTGTAAAAATTGGACGTACACATTTAATGGACGCAACTCCTTTAACGCTTGGTCAAGAGTTTTCGGGATATACTTCTCAGTTAAATTACGGATTAAAATCGTTAAAACACACGCTTGCACACCTTTCTGAAGTTGCTTTAGGCGGAACTGCTGTTGGAACTGGATTAAATACTCCAAAAGGATATGATGTATTGGTTGCCAAATATATTGCTGAATTTACAGGACATCCGTTTGTAACTGCCAAAAATAAGTTTGAGGCTTTAGCGGCACACGATGCTATTGTAGAAACGCATGGAGCGCTTAAAATGTTGGCTGTTTCGTTAAATAAAATAGCAAATGATATAAGAATGATGGCTTCTGGACCACGATCGGGAATTGGAGAAATCACAATTCCTGCCAATGAACCTGGATCTTCAATAATGCCAGGAAAAGTGAATCCTACACAATCTGAAGCCTTAACAATGGTTTGTGCGCAAGTTATGGGCAATGATGTTGCAATTACAATTGCTGGAACTCAAGGACACTATGAATTAAATGTTTTTAAACCGATGATGGCTGCAAACCTTTTACAATCTGCAAGATTAATTGGTGATGCGTGTATATCGTTTAATGATAATTGTGCTGAAGGTATTGAACCAAACAAAGAAAGAATTGAAGAGTTAGTCAATAATTCGTTGATGCTCGTAACTGCTTTAAATACAAAAATAGGATATTATAAAGCTGCAGAAATTGCAAATACAGCACATAAAAACGGCACAACACTTCGTGAAGAGGCTGTGCGTTTAGGATATGTTACCGAAGAACAATATGATAAATGGGTTGTTCCTACGGATATGACTGGAGGAATGAAGTAAATTCAAATAAACCCTAAAACTGTCTTAAAAATATAGCCAATGTCTTTGGCAAGACTCCAATTTTTGATATACTCTTTATTAATGGCAACTTTTTGAGGCCACAAAACGGTATCATTATATTCTAAAGGGTTTTCTTGTTGTGCTAAAACAATTTCTTCATCGGAAAATTTTATGGTTGCTGGTCCTGTAATAGCAGGTTTTATTGATAGTATAATTCTATCTTCTCCTTCTAATGTATCTGCATAACCTTCAACATCTGGTCGTGGACCAACAAAACTCATATTACCAATCAACACATTATATAATTGTGGTAACTCATCAAGTTTACTTTTTCTTAAGAATTTACCAAAACCTGTAACACGCATATCATTTGCAGTAGTTACATGAATTTTTGAAGTATTTGGACGCATCGACTTGATTTTATAGAGCATAAATAATTTTGCGTCCTTCCCTACTCTACTTTGAGAAAAAATTCCAAAAGATTTTGTAGAAATCGATGCCAACACAATCAATAATAACATTGGAATAGCAAAAATAAGTAAACCTATTATTGCAAAAAATAAATCAAAAATCCGTTTTACTATTTGTTGATTTTTGGTCAACATTTAGTTGGCACTTTGGTAGATTCGCTCAATAATATCAACGATTTTCATTCCTTCTAAAGCGTTGGTAGTAATGGCTTTATTACTTTGCAATACATCAATAACATTTTGAATTACATAATGATGATTTTGCGCCGAACCTTTATAAGTACCATAATCATTTCCTGGATTTGTTGGGTCAAGATTTGGCATTTCGTAGTTTTCTATATGACAGTATTCTACTTCGTTCATATATTGTCCGCCAATTTTAACCGAACCCTTTTCTGCAATAATTGTCATCGAACTTTCCATGTTCTTATTCCACACAGCAGTTGAGAAATTAAAGTTTCCAATTCCGCCATTTACAAACTCAAAATTAACAATTCCTGCATCTTCAAAATCTGTCATATCTTGATGTTTAAAATCTTTCATTACTGATTTTATATTGGTAATATCGCCAAACAACCAATACATAATATCAATAAAATGAGAAAATTGCGTAAATAATGTTCCGCCATCCAACTTTTTGTTTCCGTGCCAAGAATCGGCAGTATAATAGCGTTCATCACGGTTCCAAAAACTATTGATATGTACAGAATAGATTTGTCCAAGTAAATTCTTTTCGATTATATCTTTTATCCAAACTGATGGCGGAGAATAGCGGTTTTGCATCACAGTGAATATTTGCTTAGAAACATTTAATGCTTTAAAAATTACTGCTTCAGCATCTGCTTTTGATAAAGCCATTGGCTTTTCAATAACCACATGATTATTCGCTTCGAGTACTTGAATTGCTTGGCTTGCATGGAGTCCATTTGGAGTTGCTATTGTAATAACATCTGTAGAAACATCCGAAGATAAAAAATCTTCTAAATTGTTATAAAAAGGAATGTCATACTGAGTAATGTTCAACTCCTTTTTTGGTTTTATGTCAATTAGTGCAACCAATTCTGCATTGTTATTACGGCTTATCATTTCTGCATGGCGCTTACCTATATGTCCACAACCTACTATTACAAATTTTATTTTATTGTTTTGACTCAAATTAGCTTCGTTTTAAAATTCGTTTATACCAAGGCAATCTATCATTTTCATGATATCCTTGACCGTATCCGTAGCCGTAACCATATCCGTAGCCATAACCATATCTTGCTTTCATTTTAAAATCATTTAAAACAATACTCATTTTTGGCAACTCTTTTTTCTCATACTTGTCATTAATCATCTTAAACATACCTTTATGAGTAAAGTTTTGTCGGACAATATACAATGTAGCATCGGCAAACTTCAATAACTCAAAAGCATCAGCAACAAGACCGACAGGAGGCGTATCTAAAATAATATAATCGTATTTTTCTTTTAAATAATTTATCAACTCTTCAGTTGCATCACTTAGTATAAGTTCTGAAGGATTAGGAGGAATCGGTCCTGCAGTAATAAAATCTAAATTCTCAATGTGCGTTTTTTGTGTTATTTCCTCTTTTGTTTTTTGTCCAATCAAATAATTAACAACTCCAACCTCATTATCCAATTTAAAATCATCAAATATTTTAGGTTTTCGTAAGTCTAAACCAACTAGTATTGTTTTTTTTCCGCTCAATGCAAAAACTGTTGCCATATTAATCGAAATAAATGTTTTTCCTTCTCCACTTATTGATGAAGTTACTACTACTGTTTTAGTTTGTCCAATTTTAGTTCTATCAAACAAAAAGTGTATATTCGACCTCAAGGCTCTAAAAGCTTCTGCAACAGAAGATTTTGGCTTTAATGCAACTGCTAAATTATTCTCTGCAGTATTTCTTCCTACAACACCTAATACTGGAATTGGTGACAATCTCTCTATCTCTTCAACCGTTTGTATTTTAGTATCCAGCACTTCAATAGCAACAATAACAAATAATGGTATTATAGTTCCTAAAAGCAAAGCAATCATATAATTAAATT
Organism: Flavobacteriaceae bacterium; assembly: GCA_021647835.1. Classification (GTDB taxonomy): domain Bacteria; phylum Bacteroidota; class Bacteroidia; order Flavobacteriales; family Flavobacteriaceae; genus Urechidicola. The sequence goes on from JAKITY010000055.1 coordinate 7,264, forward strand.
CCTTTCGTGGTTTTGTAGATACTTGCCCTGTATCTTTTGCTTTATCCAAAATTGTAATATCTGATACACTTGCAGCAATTGCAATATCTGCTTCGTATCTTTTTTGCATCAAATATTTAAAATTTGCGTCAGTCATTTTATATCTTCTTTGATAACTCAACAAACCTTGCTCTTTTTTTGGTAATTTTCTAAGTTGATAGTTAAGGTTATTTGACCTTCTTTTACTGTTTTTTAAACTCAATTCAATCACGTTTTTGATAGAAGATACATTTTCTAAAAGCACATTTTTTGCCGTTTCAACTTCTTGGTTTAATGCTACTAATGTTGGATGGTTATCGGTTACTTCATTCTGAAGCCTTTCTTTTTCTACTGACAATTTTGTAAGTGTCGTTATTTTAGAGCTTATGGTAGCATCCTCAATATCAATAATTGCAGGAGCAGGAATGCTTGTGTAGTTTTGACTTGAATTTATATAATTTTTAAGGTTTTTATAATATTCCAATCTTTCTAAGTAAACAACTTGCTCTCTATCAAGATTTGTAGTTTCAGAAAAAATTTGAGAGCCTTCAGCAGAAAGATTATAAATATCTTTTGACTCTTTATACTTACCCATATCATCTTCAATAAGACGCAAACTGTCTTGAGTGTTTTTAAACTGTTCGTCAATAAAATTTAAGGTTTGACGTGCATAATCTGTCTTTTGTTCTAATTGATTTTTTACCAGTACCTCAACTGTTTTGTTAATATAATCAACAAGACGTTTTTTATTCGCTCCCATTGAAGTAACACTTAATAAGGATGTGTTTGTAATAGAATTTGCACGCACATTATTGTATCGCTTTACAGCATCATTTATTGATTTAAAACCAATCATAAACGACTGACCAGAAATATCTCCAAAGCCTTCAAGAGATTCTAAAGTAATATTTAAAAAGGGGAGATTTATAGATTTATCTAGCTGATAATTTTGAATAAAAACAGATTCTGAAACGTTATAAACATGTATCTTGTCTTGCTTATAGTTAACAATTTTTTTAGTTTTAACCTCGCCGAAATCTATTGTTAAATTGTAATTTACAGCATCTATAAAGTCAATTTTAATAATTGTATTTAACAATTGAAATTTATCCGACTCAAGTCTGACCACAAAAGGAGTTTCTCCATAAGCATCTTCTATTCTAAATCGTCCCTCACGCAAATACTGAATATAATACTGTAAGTCTGCAACAACTTGCTCATTATGAGATCGTGAACTAATAACTCTTTTGATGGATTCAACTTTATCACTAGTTCCTCCCCAATTAAAGGCTATATTTGTTCCTGTAGAGAATAAAGAGTTTTGTTTTTCTTTAATTGCTATTGTAGATTGCAAACCATAAATCCTTTCTGTTGATATATTTACATAATACGCTATTGTCAAAGCAATTGGAATTGTTAAAAGAAACCACTTCCAATTTGCCAAAACTCTAAAAATATACTTCTTAATATCAGAAATACTTTCTTTAGAATTATCAATAAAATTATTGTCTTGATTCATTATATTTTATAAATTTCTTGCCAATAAAACTGTCGTTGCAATAATTGACAAAATTGATGCAATTGTAGTAAACGTTTGTAGTCCTGTTGTACCTGTTCCCCAAGTTTTTTGAGGTAGTGCAGCAACATAAATTACATCATTTGGTTGTATATAAAAATGTTCTGAATTAAATATTGCTATATCCGTCATATCAACAGTAAAACGTTGAACACCATCAATTGTTTTACGAATAATTTGAACATGCTGTTTATCTCCAAGAAGTCCAATATCTCCAGCATTAGCAAGTGCCTCAACAATTGAAACTTGATTTTGCTGCAGATTTACAGTTCCAGGAGATCCAACTTCACCTGCAACAATAAACTTAATTCCAGATAGTTTTACTGTTACAAATATTGATTCTGTATTTTTAATATAGTTTTTGAGTTCCAATTCTATTTTTTCTCGCACTTCCTTTTCCGTATAGCCAAGTACATTTAACTCTCCTATATATGGAATTCTAATATTTCCATGTCTATCAACTGTATAACCTGAAAAATATAAATTTCCTCTAACATTATTTTTCTCAGCAGTAGCAGAAGTTCCAAAGAGCGCAACTAATTTAGGGTCTTCAGCCTTAATTGTAATTGACAAAACATCGTTTACTTGTAATTTGTATGGTTCATTCTCAAGTTTATGTAATTTAGAGTTTTTGAAAATTTCTCCCTGAAAATAGGTGGTTTTTTTTGCTGATATACAAGAAGACAAACTTGCAACAACAAAGATATACACTAAAAATTTATTCATTTTCAATACTGATTTATTTACAAACTATAATCATCCAAAATATAAAAATAATCATGACTATTGGCAAATATAATTTTTAATAAGGTATTAAAATAATTTTTCCTTTATTTTCGCCATAGAAATTATAGCAAATGCTTTTTCAGATAAAACCGTATATCCAATTTTTACTAAAATCTACCAATCAACATGGCATTCATTCGCCTTTTGTGTATAATTTAGTTTCCAAATGCTTTTATACTAACACAAATAGCAGTAAGCTCAAACAAATAATTCAATATCGGAATGATTTATTACAAAATCATAGTAAAATAACTATAACTGATTTTGGTAAGGGTTCTAAAGTTTTTAAATCAAATGAACGAGAAATATCAAAAATTGCAAAGATTGCAGGAATATCAAAAAAACGTTCTAAATTATTAATTAGAATCGTTGAATATTTTAAACCAAACAATGTTTTAGAAATAGGAACTTCTCTCGGAATTGGAACAGCAAGTCTGTATATTGGTAATCCAACATTAAGAATAACAACACTCGAAGGCTGCTCTAATACGGCGAAAACTGCACAAAATCAGTTTAAAAAATTCTATTTAGGAAATATTAATATAAAAATTGGTGACTTTAAAGAAACACTTCCATCAATATTAAAAAGCAATATTTTTGATTTGGTTTATTTTGATGGAAATCATCAAAAAAAGCCAACAATTGATTATTTTGAGCAATGCTTAAACAGTATAAATAATAACTCTGTTTTTATTTTTGATGACATACATTGGTCAAAAGAAATGACTGAGGCATGGGAATATATCAAAAATCACGAAAAAGTAACTGTAAGTATTGATACTTATTTCTGGGGAATTGTCTTCTTTAGAAAAGAACAGAAAAAAGAACATTTTACAGTTCGAGTTTAAATCTTAAATTTACATTATGAAACGAGCATGCTAAATTTTTATTTTCAAAGTTATTGATTAATAGCGAACCGCAAGTGACCATTGAAAAACATTAAATAAAAACACATGAAAATCTACACAAAAACTGGCGATAAAGGTACAACTGCACTCTATGGTGGAACTCGCGTGCCAAAATATCATTTGCGTATTGAAGCTTATGGAACTGTTGATGAGTTAAACTCTTATATTGGTTTAATCAAAGACCAGAAAATTGATGATGCCTCAAATGATTCGTTATTAAGAATTCAAAATGAATTATTTACGTTAGGCTCTATGTTGGCAACTCCTACAAAAAAAGAAACTTTAAAAAGTGGCAAAGAGCGTTTAAACATTCCTAAAATAACTGAAGAATCTATTCAAACTTTAGAAAAGGAAATTGATATAATGAATGAAGATTTACCATCAATGACTCATTTCATACTTCCAGGAGGACATACAACTGTGTCATATTGTCATATTGCACGTTGCATCTGCCGAAGAGCAGAGCGTATAAGTGTTCAATTAAGTGACGAAACTGCCATAAATCCACAAATTTTAATGTATTTAAACCGACTTTCTGACTATCTTTTTGTGTTGGCACGAAAATTGACTTATGACTATCAAATAGCGGAAATCCCTTGGATTCCAGAGAAAAACAAATAAGTTCTTAACATTATTGAAAAATAAACAGGAAATAACTTGGCTTTCTGCGTAAAAAAATTATTTTTGCAAAAAATTAAAATATATAATACATGTATTGGACATTAGAATTAGCATCATATTTATCAGATGCACCTTGGCCAGCAACGAAAGACGAGCTTATTGACTATGCAATTAGAACAGGAGCACCATTAGAAGTTGCAGAAAACTTACAAGATTTGGAAGATGAAGGAGAATCCTATGATTCTATCATTGAAATTTGGCCGGATTACCCAACCGAAGACGATTATCTTTGGAATGAAGATGAATATTAAATCGTAAAAAAAATAACGTAAAAAAGTCTCTTTTGAGGCTTTTTTTTTGTTTAATTTTGAACACATATAAGACAGCATAAATTATGAGTATATTAAATTCTCTATTAAAAGTATTTGTTGGAGATAAAACCAAGAAAGACCTTAAAGAATTACAACCGATTGTTGATAAAGTACTTGCCGTTGAAGGCAGTATTACAGCGCTTTCAGATAATGAATTACGTGCTAAAACACTTGAATTTAAAAAAAGGATTGGCGAGGCTATAAAACCATTGCAAGATAAAATTACTGCATTACAAGAAGAAGCAAAAGAAGCGCATATAGATCGCAAAGAAGAAATTTATACAGAGATTGATACACTAAAAGATGAGTCTTATGAAGCATCAGAAAAAATGCTTGAAGAACTTCTTCCTGAAGCATTTGCTGTCGTTAAAGAAACTGCTCGTAGATTTACCAATAATAAAACAATTACTGTCAATGCTACTCCTTTTGACAGAGAGTTATCAGCAATTAAAGACAATGTAGAATTAGATGGCAATAAAGCCATTTTTTACAATACTTGGGATGCAACAGGAAAACAAATTACTTGGGACATGATACATTATGACGTTCAATTAATTGGAGGTTCTGTATTACATCAAGGAAAAGTTGCCGAAATGATGACAGGAGAAGGTAAAACTTTGGTTGCAACACTGCCAATTTACCTAAACGCATTGACAGGAAATGGTGTACACGTGGTAACAGTAAACGATTACCTAGCAAAACGTGATGCTGCGTGGATGGCACCAATTTTTGAATTTCACGGAATGAGTATTGATTGTATTGATTACCATCAACCGAATTCTGATGCACGTAGAAAGGCTTATAATGCAGACATTACTTACGGAACAAATAACGAATTTGGATTTGATTATTTGCGTGATAATATGGCACATTCTCCAAAAGATTTAGTGCAACGACCTCATAACTACGCAATTGTAGATGAAGTAGATTCTGTACTGATTGATGATGCTCGTACACCTTTGATTATTTCTGGAGCAACTCCTCAAGGTGATCGTCATGAATTTAATGAACTTAAACCAAGTGTTGATAGTATTGTAAATACACAACGTAAATATTTAGTTTCAGTTTTATCAGAAGCTAAAAAATTAATTGCAGAAGGTGACACCAAAGAAGGTGGATTCCAATTATTGAGAGTCTATCGCGGATTACCAAAAAATAAAGCTTTGATTAAGTTTTTATCTCAAGAAGGGATGAAACAATTGCTTCAAAAAACAGAAAACCATTATATGGCAGACAACAATCGTGAGATGCATCATATAGATGCTGAATTACTTTTTACGATTGATGAAAAAAATAACTCGATAGAACTTACTGATAAAGGTATTGAGCATTTATCAAAAGATCATGGAGACTCTGATTTCTTTGTTATGCCAGATATTGGGATGGAAATAGGAAAATTGGAAAATAAAAACCTTTCTCCAGAAGATTTAACAAAAGAAAAGGAAGTTTTATACCGAGATTATGGTGTGAAAAGTGAGCGAATTCACACAATGAATCAACTATTAAAAGCATATACACTTTTCGAAAAAGACGTGGAATATGTAGTAATGGAAGACAAAATTTTAATTGTTGATGAGCAAACAGGACGTATCATGGACGGTCGCCGTTATTCTGATGGATTGCATCAAGCCTTAGAAGCCAAAGAAAATGTAAAGATTGAAGCGGCAACACAAACTTTTGCAACAGTAACACTTCAAAATTACTTTAGAATGTATCGCAAACTATCAGGAATGACAGGAACAGCGATTACAGAAGCAGGAGAATTATGGGAAATATACAAACTAGATGTTATTGAAATTCCAACAAACAAACCTTTAGTTCGTGATGATAGACAAGACAAAGTTTATAAAACGGCACGTGAAAAATACAATGCTGTAATAGAAGAAATTACAGTATTGGTAGCAGAAGGAAGACCCGTTTTAGTTGGAACAACATCTGTAGAAATATCAGAATTGTTAGGAAAAATGCTTTCAATGCGTAAAATTAAACACAACGTATTAAATGCAAAACTTCATAAAAAAGAATCAAATATTGTTGCCGAAGCAGGAGATCCTGGAGTTGTAACTATTGCAACGAATATGGCTGGACGTGGAACGGATATTAAATTATCTGATGAAGTATTGGCTTCTGGTGGTCTTGCTATTATTGGTACAGAGCGCCATGATTCACGTAGAGTTGACAGACAGTTAAGAGGTCGTGCAGGAAGACAAGGAGATGTTGGTTCGTCACAGTTTTATGTTTCTTTGGAAGATAATCTTATGAGATTGTTTAACAGCGAGCGTGTTGCCAAAATGATGGATAGAATGGGACTTGGAGAAGGTGAAGTAATTCAGCATTCAATGATTTCTAAGTCTATAGAAAGAGCACAAAAGAAAGTTGAAGAGAACAATTTTGGTATTCGTAAAAACCTATTAGAATATGATGATGTGATGAATTCGCAACGTGAAGTTGTGTATAAACGTCGTCGTCATGCGTTGTACGGAGATCGTTTGCAAGTTGATATTGTAAATATGGTTTACGATACATGTGCAAATCTTATCAATGAAAATAAACCACACGAAGATTATACAAATTTTGAGTTTGAATTGATTCGTTTCTCTTCTACTTCTTCTCCATTTACTGAAGAAGAATTTAACGATAAGCCTACAGAAGAGTTGATAGATACATTATTCGATGTCGTTTACAAACATTATCAAGATAAAATTGAACGAAATGCTGTTGCATCATTTCCTGTGATAAAAGATGTATTTGAAAAACAAGGCGATAAATATGAGCGTATTGTTGTTCCTTTTACGGATGGAAACAAAACAATTCAGGTTGTAACAAACCTAAAAGAAGCATACGAATCTAAAGGAAAAGTTTTGGTAACCGATTTTGAAAAAAATGTTTCACTTGCCATTATTGATGATACGTGGAAAGATCATTTACGTCAAATGGATGAGTTAAAACAATCGGTAAGAAACGCACAATGGGAACAAAAAGATCCTTTATTGATTTATAAGTTTGAGTCTTTTGAATTGTTTCAAAAAATGCTGAACAAAGTAAATAAAGAAGTATTATCATTCTTATTTAAAGGTGAATTACCAAACCAAAATGCAACACAAGTTTCTGCAGCAAGAGAACGTCAAAGAGAAAAAGTACAGTTGACAAAAGAAGATTACAAGAATCAATCTCAGCAAACAAACACCAATCAAACACAAGAACGTCAGCCTGTTGAAACGTTTGTAAGGACAGAACGTAAAATTGGTCGTAATGATAGAGTTACAATCAAAAACGTACTAAGCGGAGAAAATAAAACAGTAAAATACAAACAAGCCATTCCGCTAATTGATAAAGGAGAATGGGTTTTGACGGAGTAATTTAGATTATTAGATTGCTGGACTAGTAGATTTTTAGATGAGCATCTTTGTGAAGAAATATAAAACCTGACAATTGATTTTGTTGGGTTTTTTTATTTAACTTTTAGTTCTGTAATTCCAAACTTATCAGCGTCATAAAAAGGCTTTAACTCCATTCTACTTTTATTTAATGAAATTATTTGATAAACATTTGTTTCTACTAAGTGCACACTGAAAAATAAAAAGAAATTTTTATTTACTTCGCCTATATACCAATAACCATCATCATTACTTTTTTCAAAATAATTACTTTTTAAAGTTCTGATTGATTTAGTTTTACCGTATTTATAAAAATCATTCTTAAAATTTAATTCCAAATAACGCAATAACTTTCCTTCAGAATCATACAGTCCATTTTCTTCTATTTGAGGAAGTTTAACATTAACTAAAAAATCAATAATTTCTTCTTTAGAAGTATTTAGTTTGTAACTTAAGTCTAATAATTTAAATACTGACACTTCATCATTCTCACTTTCAAATTCAAGTTCAATTACATCATTATGAATAATTTTATAGTTTACCTTCTCTCTTTCTCCTAACAACTTAATCGCGAGTTTCTTTCTAAATGTAAAGTGAGCATCTAAAATAGTATCTTTTATAAGTACTTTAACCTTACTATTATCAAAATCAAAAATAAGTCCATTATCATTTAGACTCCATTCATATCCATATTTTAAAGAACGTTCATTTAAATACATCCAAACTCCTTCAATTTTTCTTGATTTACAAGAAATTAAAAGAACACCAATCACTAATATTTGTAGTGTTTTTTTCATCATATAAACCCCTTCTCTTTAAATTAAAGTTGTCATTTTAAATCGCTTTTTAACTTTTTTGGATGTTGTCTTGTATCAAATAGTGTAATGATTTTGATGGTTTTATCATCAAATTTATAAGGCTCTAGTTTAAAATTGTGTTGCTATTAATATTTGATATTCTTTTTCAATATTTTTATACTTAAAATTTGATGATAAATTCTCTATCGTTTTTTCTGCAAATGATTTTGTGATATATCTTTTGTCT
>JAKITY010000056.1 GCA_021647835.1 Flavobacteriaceae bacterium
GAATTCATATTTATCTGTTTGATAATCAGGTAAATATACGAATTTTTAATCGAAAAAAGAAACTTAATTTATTGTTTTTAGGTGTTTAATTCAACTAAATTATAAATGTTTTAATGCGTTTGACCTGTAATTTTAAGGTTTATTACTGATTTTTCTATTATTATTATTATTATTGCATATAATTTTAAAAATATAACATGAAAAAAATCACAAACCTTTTATTAATTGCTTCTTTAACTTTCATTTTCTCTTGCGAATCTGATGAAGTTACACCTGAAACTATTTATAAACTAGTGAAAATAGAGAGTTTTGATTCTGATGATATTATAGAACGCACAACTGCTATTGAGTATAATAATGGTTTTATAAGTAAAGTTATTGAAATATCAAGTAACGGAACAGATATCACAAACTATGGTTATTTAAATGGTAAGGTAACTTCACAAGATTATAATAATGGATATTCAACTAAATTTATTTATACTGGCGAATTAATCACATCAACTTTAGGTATAGATGCTGATGGAGTAGAAACAGGTTTCGGCACTACATACACCTACAATTCAAATGAGCAAGTAATTAGTAAAGTTGAATTCGGTCCAGGATTTCCAGACACAACTACAACATATACTTATGATAACAATGACAATGTAATTTCAAATGGCTCTACGTACGATTCAAAAAAGAATCCTTTTAGGTTAGTTTTCCATCCTGAAGAATTACAAAAAATGGAGTCTATTGGACAAAATAATCTTATCTCAGACAGTTCAAACCTAACATACACTTATGAGTATAATAATAAAGACTATCCTACAAAAATGTATGAATATTATAATGGAAGTCTCATGAAGTATACAATTTACACTTATAACGATATTTAAAAGGTTATCTTTTTATAACAATATTAAATCCAACGTCTTTTTTCGTTGGATTTTTTTTGTGTCCGTTTCTACAAACTGCTGTATAAAGTATATTTCCTTCGGAGCTTCGTATTTAGAAAGTATGCTTAATCTCTTAATTTTATTCAATAAATAAGATTTCTCGACAGAGTTTATCTTGAGCGAAGTCGAAAGGCTCGAAATGACATTCTTTTCCCTTTTCCCCTTTGTACCTTTGCGTCTTTGCGCCTTTGAACCTTTCCTTTCAACTACCAACACCAACTTTTTACCCAAAATTTTATCAGGAATTGAACTAACAAAAAATCGTTGTTCAATAATTTTAGCCAATTTTTCTTCAATTTGCTCAGGAATCAATTTTATTCCTCCTGAATTTATGATGTTGTCATAACGTCCGAGCCATTGGAATTCTGTGTCAGAAATAATCTCAACCAAATCATTAGTAACTACTTTGTTTTTAGCAATTTTTGGAGCATTAATTACCAAACAGCCTCTTTTATCTTGCAAAAAATATACGTTTGGAAATGCCTTAAAATTCGTAACTCCTAATTCACAATTCACAATTTTCTTAACAGCAACATGTGTAACCGTTTCAGTCATCCCATACGTTACAAAACAAGTAGTTTTAATGGTTTGTAATTTGTTTTCTATTTCTTTAGAAAGAATTCCACCACCAATAATTAACTTCCTTATTTGATGCAAATTATCAAAAGAATGATGGACTTGCATTGGCACCATTGCGCAGAAATCATACGTTTTCTCCACTCCTTTCAACGGATTTGAACTCGGTTTTACTATATCTAATTTCCAGCCTAAAACCATAGCACGAACCAACATCATTTTTCCTGCAATAAAACTTGGATTTATACACAACAAGGCAGTTGTATTTTCTTTTAAATCAAAAAATTCTGCTGTTGCAAGTGCAGAATTAGTCATAAACTTTTTTTTGAGTTCAATCATTTTTGGTGTTCCTGTTGAGCCAGAAGTTTTGACTATTATTTTATCCGAATCAGAAAAGAAATCAGACAGAAAAGAAAAAACATCTAAAGAAATGGTTTTAGAATACACTAATAACTCTTGATTATTGCTAAAGGAAGTACGATTTAATTGAAATTTTTGATGAATTAAGAATTGCATTCTACAAAGTAACAAAATAATGGCACAACAATTGATTAATTAATAGCAAGAAGTGTAATAACCTTAAATTTTTCTTAATAAAGCAAGCAAATATTGGCTACCTATTTATTAAATAATATATTTGAAAATTAATCTTAGTTTTAATGAAAAAAAATCTTGTCTTCTTTCTACTCATCAGTCAAATTATATTTGCACAAAACACTATTGATTTTGAATCGGAAGATTATTATTATCTAAAAAAGAGCGAACATGTAAAAATTTCTTTAGAAAAAGGAAAACTCTCTTTTACCAACGCCGTTTACGAACAAGCGACATATAATACAGGAAATAAATTATTTTTTGCAAATGAATTTATTCCCTTTAGCGACTTTAGAAAAATTAGAGACCTTGAAGCAAGTACATATCTTCCCAAAGAAAATAAAACCCTAAAAGTAGCTCATTTTGAAGTTAAAGATGAAGTTGGTGGTATTACTTTTTATAGCGACCAAAAATCTATGAATTTTGTATTTCCTGCAGTTTCTAAAGACGCCATAACTACTTTAACCTATTTTGAAGAAGTTAACGAACCTTATTTTATGTATAGTCTTTTTGCTTTTGGCTCTGGAGTTCCAACAAAAGAAATGAGTTATAGTTATGAAGTTCCTAAGGATGTTGAATTAGGCTATAAAACTTTTAATCTTGATAACACTTCTGTTTTATTTGAAAAAAAAGAAACCAAAAAGACAACAATATACACTTGGAAAGCCACAAATATTGACAAATATGAGTCTTCAAAAAACAGTTTACCTGCAATAAAATACATTCCACATATTATTGTATATATAAAAAATTACAGTGTTGGAAAGGTTAAAACAGCTGTTTTAAATGATGTTTCGGATTTGTATTCTTGGTACACTACACTTACAAAACAGGTTGATAGGTCTAACTTAGAAAGTGTTTTTACTATTGCCGAAAATCTTGTGAAAAATCTATATTCTGATCCCGAAAAAGCAAAAGCAATTTTTAATTGGGTACAAAGTAACATTTCATACATTGCCGTTGGCGATGGTTATAATGGCTTTATTGCCGATGGAGCATCTAGTGTTTTCACAAAACGATATGGCGACTGTAAAGGAATGACAAACATACTTTATGAAATGCTAAACCATGTGAATATAAAAACACATCATACGTGGATTGGCTCTCGAAAAAAACCTTTTTCTTATTATGACGTACCAACTCCAATAGTTGATGATCATATGATAGCAACTATCATAATTGACAAAAAAAAGATTTTTCTTGATGCAACTGATGCGTACGTTCCCTTTGGAATGCCAAGTAGCTTTATACAAGGAAAAGAGGCTTTAATTGGTGTTTCTGACACAGAATTTGAAATTGTAAAAGTTCCTGAGCAAGCCAAAGAAAAAAATATTTCTACAATTGAAACAACCGTAACCTTAGACGAAAATACTATAAAAGCATCTGAGAAAAGAACGTTTACAGGATATAGAATGGTTGATTTTATTGGAGATGTAAAACGAAATAAAAATGATAAAACCGAAGAGGAATACTTAAATCATAAATACAAAATAGGAAATAATAAAACCAGTTATTTGAATATTAATCTTGGAGATTTATCAGCAAAAGATAGTTATAGTATAACCTACGATTTAGAAATCAACAATTATGTAAAGAAAATTGGCTCAAAAATATATTTAAATCTAAATTTAGAAAAACCTTTATCAAACGATATTATTTTAATTAAAAAACAACGTTTTGGTAAAAAAATAGATCATAAATACATCAAAAACTATATTACAACCTTTGTAATTCCTGAAGGATATAAGTTAAAATCTATTCCAAAAAATAGTTCAAACGAATTAGAATTATACGGTTATTCGTTTACATTTAAACAAAAAAACAATAAACTAGTCGTAAATAAAAGAATTTACATGAACACATTGGCACTCGAAAGCGAACAATTTGAAGATTATAACATCTTTATAAAAAGTTTGATAAAAGCGTATAAAAAAAGCATCGTTTTAGAAAAAATTTAGACATTACACAAGAATAAAAAAATGAAAAAAATACTTATCATAGCATTCCTTTTTACAACAACAATATCATTTTCGCAATACTACAAAACATACAATTGGGAAGAGAACCCGAAATTACATGAATTGACAGAAAATGAAAACTCAAAATCTTCAATAGCAATATTAAAGAAAAATATTGTTGAATTTAAACAATCTGCAATTACAAATAACATTAGCGTTTACGAGACTACTCACAGCATTATTCGCGTAAATGATGATACTGGGATTGCCAAGCATAATCAGATTTATATATCTATGTATAATGTCAAAAAAATAAAAGGTATTAAAGCAAGAACTATCAGTAAAGAAGGGAAAGTTACCAATCTTGATGAGAATAATATCAAGCAAATAGAGAATGTTGAAGAATATGGCGATTTCCAAATTTTTGCGATTGAAGGCGCTAAAATCGGTTCTGAGATTGAGGTTTTATATACGGTAGAAAAAGAGTTTTCGCCATTTGGTAGTAAAACACTTCAATTTGATTATCCAATCAAACGCTCAGAGATGGTTTTTATCACCAATAATTTAACAGGAAATATCAAAACCTATAATACAGATCAAACTTTTGACCGCACTTATCTTGAAGATAAACTGATTGAAGAATTAGTTTTGACAGATATTCCTGCAACGGTAGAAGAAGATTACGCTACAAATGATGCCAATAAAATATATGTTGTATATCAGTGTTTCGGAAACCCTGACTTGACACAAGAAGATTTTTGGAATAATATAATTAGCAATATTGCTTCTGGATTTTTTCCTGAAAAAGCAGCAAAAGTCACTACCGAAGAAGTTGAAAAGGTGATATTAAAAAATCAAAAAAGTGATATTTCATTATATACTAAGGCAAATCTTTTAGAAAATTATATAAAAAATAACTTCACCGTTATTGACAATAGAAATCCACAAGCAAATGAAATAGACTATATTCTAAAGAACAAATCCGCAAGTGAATACAGTATTTTAAAGGCTTATGCTCACTTTTTAAAAGCAATGCAAATTGAGTATCAAGTTGTTGTAACTGCCAATAGGTTTGAGCACAAATTTGATCCTGACTTTTACAATCCAAACGCACTTAGAGAGTTTATGATTTATTTACCTGAAATAAAACAATATATTTCTCCTACAAGAATTGATTATCGTTTGAGCGAAGCACCTTCTAATATTTTAGGGAATTACGGAATTTTTATCAATAAAGATGTAGAATATTATTTTGCAAAAATCACTCAATATGATCCAGATTATAGTCGTATAAAGCGTGTAATGGATATTTCTTTTTCCGATGATTTTGACAAAGTTATCATTGATGAATACCAAGAATATTCTGGACATTGGGGAATTCAAAACCGAGCATTTATGACGTTGGCAAGTGGTCAGCAAAAAGAAGATTTTAAAGATCAGTTAACTGGTTCTGGCATTGAAGATAAAAATTTAATAAAATTTGAAGTTGAAAATGAAGATATGAATCAAACAGAATACAACTTACCATATATTGTAAAAAGTATCACAAACTCTTCGGCATTATTAGAAGAAGCAGGAGATAGTTATATTTTTCAAGTTGGTAAAGTTATTGGTATTCAAAGTGAGTTGTATCAAGAAAAAGAGCGTGTTCACCCAATAGAAATGCAATATCCAAATCAGTATAATTATACAATTACTGTTGATATTCCTAAAGGATATACCTTAGAAGGTTTAGAATCATTAGAAATTAACAAAAGAATGGAAGTTGATGGTGAATTACTTTGTAAATGGCTTTCTGAGTATGAAATAAAAGATGATAAATTGATTATAACGATTGAAGAATCTTATTATATCAATGAATATCCAATTGAGCATTATGAAGCATTTAGAAGTGTAATTAATGCTGCATCTGACTTTAATAAGGCTGCGATATTGTTTAGTGCGGAGTAACATATTGCGTCATTACGAGTGAAGAATGAGCGAAGTAATCTCACTATGAGATTGCCACATTCGTGCTTATTCACAATGATATAGTTTTTTACTCCAGTATTTTATAATCATCGTCAAACACAGAAACCTCTTCAATTTTTCCTGTCAAACGCTCTTTCCAATTATTCCAACCATATTTTTTTGCGAAAACAAACAATAAAATTGGAAAAATAACCAATACAGGAAGTAAAATATCAATTCCTGCAGACGGTTCAGAAATATCTCTTAAAATGGAGTTTGTTTGAAAAGCAGTCCAATCTGCAGTTACTAAAAGCGCTGTAATAAGGTTGTTTGCTGCATGAAAGCCTATTGCAAGTTCCAAGCCTTCGTCCATTAATGTAATGATTCCTAAAAATAATCCTGTACCAATATAATAGACCATAATTATTGGTCCTAATTTATCAACTTCAGGATTTGCGCCGTGCATCAATCCGAAAATAAGGGATGTAAATAGTAATGGAAACCATCTATTCCTCACCAAAACGCCTAATCCTTGCAGTAAATATCCTCTAAAAAGATATTCTTCAAAACTTGTTTGTAACGGAATTAATACAATTCCAATAATGGCTAACACTATAAATTTACTCCAATCTAAATTCCAAATAAAATCTTCTGGAGTTAGATAATACGCAAGAATTGTTAATGATGCTACAATAATTCCCCATACTGAAAACGCAAAAAATACACGTTTCCAGTCAATTTTATTTCTACTTGTTGTGAGTGAAGTTATAGATTGTTTGTGAATGAATTTCATTACTAAAAACAGCCCTAAAAAACCAATTGCAAAAGACAATAGCATCAAAAATAAGGTTGTGTTTTTGTCAAAAACTTTTAGCATTGCATCCATACTCAATCCTGATAACGATTCAAAACCGTTAGCAGCAACCAATGCACCAAAAAAAGGAAAAAAACCGATGATTTGCCAAAAAGAAACAATCACAAGAAGTCCAATTGCATATTTCCACCATTCATATTCTCCTTTATACGCTTGTTGTATGTAGTTCATCTTTTTTATTTTAAATTTACATTCCATTTTTTAGCATTATTGTAATGCAATCTTCCATTTTTCACTTCCAACGGACTGTCAAAATTATTATCAAACAAACTTCCTGTTCCTAAACCTTGAGGCATTTTTGCGCCTAAGTTGTACGTGTATTGTGCAATTGCATTTAACCCAATATTGCTCTCTAATGCTGAGGTTATCCAATAGTCAATTTTTTGTTTTTTTGAAAGTAAAATCCATTCGCTACTTCCTTCAAAACCACCAACCAAACTTGGTTTTAAAATGATATATTGAGGTTGAATAGTTTGTAATAATTCTTTCTTTTTTGTTTCCTCAAAAATGCCAATTAATTCTTCGTCCAATGCAATTGGCAACGGAGTTTCTTCGCACAATTGTGCCATTTCTTGCCATTGTCCTTGTTGGATTGGTTGTTCGATAGAATGCAATTCGTATTCCGATAAATAGTTTAGTTTTTCTAAGACTTCTTTTGGCTGAAATCCACCATTTGCATCTACTCTAAGTTCAATTTCGGAGGCATTAAACTCTTTTCTGATGGATTTCAAAAGCGACAATTCTGTTTTAAAATCTATTGCTCCAATTTTCATTTTTAGCGTTGTAAAACCACTTTTTAATTTCTCTTTTATTTGCTGATGCATAAACGCTTTACTTCCCATCCAAATCAATCCGTTTATAGGAATTGATGCTTTTCCTTTGGTAAAATATGAAGGAAATAATTCAAATTCGTCTTTACTTTTTAAGGATAATAATGCTTGTTCTAATCCGAATTGAATAGAGGGAAACTTGACGAGTTCAAGCAACAATTTTTCTTTTTTTAGATGGATGTTTTCGCACAACCAACGCAATTTTTCTTCATAATCAGGTCTATCATCAATACTCAATCCTTTAAAAAGTCCGCATTCTCCAATTCCACGAGAAATTCCTTCAGAAATAAAAAGGAAAAAGGTTTCTTTGCTGTGTAAAACTCCACGCGAAGTTCCGCTTGCTTGTTTAAAATTGAGTGTGTATTTTTGAAAAGTTGCATTCATAAAATTCTAGCGAAAGGTACAAAAAATACATTTTCCAAACCCTAAATAACGCCTAACTCTTTTCCAACTTTACTAAAAGCAGCAATTGCTTTATCCAAATGTTCTTTGGTGTGTGCTGCCGAAAGTTGCACTCTAATTCGTGCTTTTTCTTTGGGCACAACAGGAAAGAAAAACCCGATAACATAAATGCCTTCCTCTAAAAGTGCATTTGCCATATCTTGCGATAACTTAGCATCATACAACATTACAGGAACAATTGCAGCATCTGCGCCAACAAGGTCAAATCCTGCTTTTTCCATTTCTTTTCTGAAGTAATTGGTGTTTTTTTCTAATGTATCTCGCAAAGTAGTATCATTGGAAATCATTTCAAATACTTTTAATGATGCGCCAACAATTGCAGGTGCTAAAGAGTTTGAAAATAAATATGGTCTCGATTTTTGACGCAAAATTTCAATAATTTCTTTTTTTCCTGTCGTAAATCCTCCCATTGCTCCACCAAGTGCTTTTCCTAACGTTCCTGTGATAATATCTACACGCCCTAAAACATTTTTTAATTCAATCGTTCCACGACCTGTTTTGCCAATAAATCCTGAAGCGTGGCATTCATCAACCATAACTAACGCATCGTATTTGTCGGCTAAATCGCATATTTTATCGAGTTGCGCAACGATTCCGTCCATAGAAAAAACGCCGTCTGTTACAATTATTTTAAAACGATGGTTCTGTTTGTTTGCTTCAATCAGTTGTGTTTCCAATGCATTCATATCATTATTTGCATAACGATATCGTGCTGCTTTACACAAACGCACACCATCAATAATAGATGCGTGATTTAAGGAGTCGGAAATAATAGCATCTTCCTTGGTTAGCAAAGGCTCAAAAACGCCTCCATTTGCATCAAATGCTGCTGCGTATAAAATAGTATCTTCGCAATGGAAAAAATCAGAAATTGTGGCTTCCAATTCCTTGTGAATATCTTGTGTTCCACAAATAAAACGTACAGAAGACATTCCAAATCCATGCGAATCTAAGGTGTCTTTTGCTGCTTGAATTACTTCTTTATTGTTTGATAATCCTAAGTAGTTGTTTGCACAAAAATTAATCACTTCTTCGCCTGTAGAAACCTTAATTACAGCATCTTGCGAAGTTGTTATAATTCTTTCAGATTTATATAGTCCTGCTTCTTTTATGGCTGTAATTTCTTTTTGTAAGTGTTCTTTGATGTTTCCGTACATGTTATTTGTTGTTGTTGAACTGTTTAATTGTGGAACTGTTTAATTGTTGTTTGCTTGTCACCTTAAATTCAAAAATCGAAAATCAAAATTCATCAATCACAACTTGTCAATTGCAAACCATATTTCACAGCAAGTTTTTCGAGCATTACTTTGGTCATTGTTTTTAAATTGTATGTTGGTTTCCAATTCCAATCTTTTCTTGCCTGATTATCATCAATACTTTTTGGCCAACTTTCGGCAATTTTTTGTCTGAAATCTGGGTTGTAATTAATTTTAAAATTAGGGTAAATTTCTTTAATTTCTGATGCTATTTCTTGTGGAGAAAAACTCATTCCTGCAATATTATAAGAAGTTCTTGTTTTTATATTTTCTTTTGGTGCTTCCATAAGTTCGATGGTTGCTCTAATGGCATCTTCCATAAAAATCATTGGTAAAACGGTATCTTTTGCTAAAAAACAGGTGAATTCTTTTTCTTTTACAGCATTGTGATAAATTTCTACGGCATAGTCTGTAGTTCCGCCTCCAGGAAGTGATTGGTGTCCTATAATTCCAGGATATCGCAAAGAGCGAATATCCAAATTGTATTTTAAAAAATAATATTGTGCCCAATTTTCTCCCGAGGCTTTACTCATTCCATATACAGTTGCTGGATTTAGAAATGACGATTGTGGTGTATTCTCTCTTAAAACAGCATCGCCAAAAACAGCAATTGAACTTGGAAAAAATACTTTTTCAATCTTGTTTAACCTAGATACTTCAAATACGTTGAGCATCATTTTCATATTAATTTCCCATGTTTTTAATGGGTTTTTCTCTCCTGTTGCCGATAAGATTGCTGCTAAATGATAGATTTGGGTAACTGCATGTTTTTTCACTACATTTTGCATTAAATCAAAATCAGTAGCATCTAAAGCTTCAAAAACGCCATCGAAACTTAAATTGAAATTCAAATCAGATGCTATAATATTTTCTTTTCCATACAATTTTTGAAGTTCTTTTACCAAAACAGAGCCCAACTGACCGTTTGCTCCAATTATCAAAATTGTATTTTTATTCATTGTTTTTTAGTGTTTTCTTAAAAAAGAAACTTAAATATAGGTATTATTCAATAATACAAAGTTAGAATATTGAAAGTTGATTAAAAAATATTTTATGTTATTTATTTTATAATAAAAAACGGTAACTTAGTAAGAAAATAGTTTCAAGGAGATTAATAAATCTGAAGGAAATTCTGTCAAAATAATTGTAAAAAAGGACTGCGAGGAGGATTGATTTTATTCAGTAATAATAGTATGAATTGTTCTGTTCTGACTTTTAATCCCGATTTTTAAAAGCACTCTATCCCTTAATAAACTTTAAAGTGATTATTCGATTGTTGCTTTTTACTTTGATTAAATACATACCATTGGCAAGTGTACTTATATTTATACTTTCATTGGTAAGTATGTTAAATGATTTTTTGACCAATTGTCCTTGTAAATTATAAATTGAAACAGTAATTTTTTCGAATTTATTGGATATAATTTTTAAAACATCAATCGTAGGGTTAGGTGCTAAAGTATAAAAAGGTTTTTCGTTATCAATCTCATTAAGTGATAAAGTAACGGAATCTAAACTAATTACTTGTGCTAATAACCGTATGTAAGCAGCTTGATTGGTAATTGAAGGTTCTGTAATTTCCCATGAGTTATCGGGAAATCCAGTATTAAAATCTAAATAACTCTTTTGCAATGGTTGATTAAAAGGTGGAGATAAAGAAGTATTTGCATTATAATTCACATTACTTCCTCCAGTAACATAACCAGGAGCAGGACCAAAGGTAGAATTTTGAACATCATCCCAAAGACTATTTCCATCGGTAAACCAATTGTGATATATTTGATTGGCACTTTTTTCGGCGCCCAAAGCATTCATGTTTGATAAGTAAACCAATCCAAGTGGGTTGACACCATGAAAATAATGAAGGTGTTCTTTTGCTCTTACTAATTGAGTTGCACTCGCTGAAGTATTGATTTGATATTTATCTAATATGAAATTTAAAATACCAAAGTTAGATTTTTGAATATTGCTGCCCCAATGATAAACCCAGTCGTTGACATAGGCTCTATATAAATCTAAGTCATTAAATTCAAAATAATCATTATAATTATTAGTGGCATTTATATTGGCAGAATTTACTATTGTGTTTTTTAAACCTGTATTAGCATTTGATAAGGTAGTATAATGCAATAACGCATCAATATGAGTTAAGTTATAATTGCTCCAATTACCATTATTAATTACATCACTATCATTAATATAGTCTATAAGATACTGTTGGTATTGATTATCATTGGTTAAATCAAATAAATAAATAGCTGCGGTAATTGCCATTTGTTTTTGTTTTGTTGCATTTACATCGGCATCGCCTGCAACAACTAACTGGTCATCACAATTTTCTTGTAAGGTATTGCTCTCTAAAGAAGGCAATACTGATGCCCAAGTTTGAATCGCTTTATTTTGAAGTAGTAGTGTATAACTATTTAAACTAGAAAATTGAGAAAACACTTTAGCAGCATGTGCCAACATACTTGTAGCAGCAATAGCCGAAGAAGTACAAGTTTGCTCGTAATACCGAATATCCGTATTTATACTTGGCGGAGATGAGTTGTTTTCATTATAGTTTCTAGCGCCTATTTTTATATGTACTGAGCCATCAGAATTTATCATTTTTAGTAGCCAATCTAATTCCCATTTAATTTCATCGATTATATCTGGAATGTTATTTCCAGATTCTGGTATATTCCAATTATCACCAAAAATGGTTGGATTTTCAGAATATGCCCATAATAAATTGTGTATAGGAGTTTCGGCAAAGGTTACATATTTGTTATAATCGCCTGCATCAAACCAACCTCCAGTCATGTCTTTAGTTGTACTTGTATTATCTGGTTGATGTATGTCTCTAGCTTGAGCATCTTGGCTAAATGATATGGCATCTGTATAGCCATTTAAAGCATAAGGAGTTATTTTTGCTATTCCACAACGATTGTAATAAAATACTTTTCCAGCAGTAATTAATAGGTCGTTATATACATTGTCATTAATAGTGAAAATTGCTGAAGTTTCATTATTGGTAGCATCATAAATGTAAAAATCGCCATTTTGTGTTAGATTGCTAAAGTCAAACCACCAACCTTTATCTCCAGATTGGGTATGTGTGGTTCCACTATTCCAAACTGTAGGGTTTCCTGAAAAAACTACAGCATTGGTTGACGTATTTCTTACTTCTAAGGTATTACTTGGTGTAAAACTTTGACCAGCATTAAAACCTGTTTGTGGGTTGCTAATAACTGCAACTTTACTATGATTGGTTTTATACCCAAACTGATCTATGTGAATAAAATCACTAGTTTGACCAAAAAACAGAATAGGCATAAGAATTAGAAAATAACATATTTTTTTCATATTCAAGAAACTTATTAGGTGTAAAAATAACGAAATTAGTTAGATAATTTTTTTCTATATTCAGATAATACTGTGTAAGTTAGTTTAGAACTAAGTTAAATCGCAGGTTCGAGCAGACAATAGTATAGGAAATTGGCAAATAAAAATATAAGTTATCTACTGACTTCTAATTTTTTAGAATAAAAAAAATGTAACTTAGCAAGAAAATAATTTCAAATGCAAATTCCTAATATACCTGATTTAGTACTTTATGCAATCCCATTTTTTGCAATAACAGTAATCATTGAAGGTCTTATCATTGCAAAATACAAGTCTAAATCATATTCTGTAAAAGATGCGACAGTATCAATTACAACAGGGTTGATAGGTAATGTTTTAATAGGAATACTTACTACAATTATTGTTGTTTTTATTTTTACATACGTTTGGCAACATTATAGAATTACTACAATTCCATTTGTTTGGTGGTCTTGGGCTTTGATTTTCTTTTTAGATGATTTTTCGTATTATTGGTTTCATAGAGTTGGTCATAGAAGTCGTCTTTTTTGGGCTTCACATATTGTACATCATTCGTCAGAAAAATATAATTTGAGTACTGCTTTACGTCAAACTTGGACAGGAGGTTTTTATGGTTTTATATTTTGGGTTTGGTTGGCTTTTCTTGGTTTTCATCCATTAATGATTCTTACACAAATGTCTATTAGTTTAATTTATCAATATTGGATTCATACGGAACTCATTAATAAAATGCCTCGTTGGTTTGAAGCTATTTTTAATACACCTTCGCATCATAGAGTGCATCATGGAAATAATCCTTTATATCTTGATAAAAATTATGCAGGAATTTTAATTATTTGGGATAGAATATTCGGCACTTTTCAACCAGAATTGGCAGAAGAAAAAGTGGTTTACGGTTTAACAACCAATATAAAGACATACAATCTTCTCAAAATTGCTTTTCATGAATGGATTGCATTGTTTAAAGACGCTTTTACTGCAAAAACGTCATTTATCAACAAGTTAAAATACTTTATAAAACCTCCAGGATGGCGACACGACGGCACAGGAATTTTATCAGAAAATATGTTACGTGAATGGAAAGAGAAACAGAAATCAAACAGTTAAACTCGCTCCTATTTCTAATAAGCTCAATACTTTTCCTTTATCTTCAAACTTTTCTTTTGCTTCTTGATGGTCTATTTTTATATAGCCAAAAGTATCGTAGTGAATACCAAGAATTCGATTGCATTCAACAAAATTAGATGCAATAATTGCACTGTCAATTCCCATTGTAAAATTATCTCCTATTGGTAATATGGCTAAATCTATTTTGCATTGCATCGGAATCAACTTCATGTCCATAGTTAAAGCAGTATCGCCAGTAATATAAATATTTCCTTCGGATGTTTCTAAAACAAAACCTCCAGGATTACCACCATACGAGCCATCAGGAAATGAACTTGTATGAACGGCATTTACATAGGTTAGTTTCCCGAAATCAAATTGCCAACTTCCACCATGATTTAGCGGATGCCCTTCAATTTCTTTTGCGCCATAATATGTAACGATTTCGTAATTTGATACAATTTTTGCGTCAGTATTTTTAGCAATCACTTCAACATCTAAAATATGGTCTTGATGAGCATGAGTAATTAAAATATAATCGGCTTTTAAAGAATTTACATCTATCTTTTTTGCTAATTCATTTGCTGTAATAAATGGATCAACAATCAAATATTTTCCTGCAACTTCAACTTGTAAACTTGCGTGTCCTAAAAAAGTGATTTTCATTTTTTTGTTTATTTTATTAATGATAGTAACAACTACAAAACAGAATCTTATTCTAGGACCATAAACTGTTTTTTCTTTCTTGCGTCACTTGCCATAATAAATTTCCCGTTATAATAACTTCCTAAATATGGCAAATAATATGTTTTCCCTTTATTATTTTGAATTTTATTATACGATACTTCTCCATTTATTTGATATTCAAAATCGTATAATGCAGATGATTCAAACCATCCTTTTGAAGCTTTTGTTCTTCCGTCTTTTTTCTCGGTTAAATTCTTCCCAGAATTTAAAATTACGTGTAATTCATCATCCTTTAAAAATGCATTGTAAGATGGACTTGTTGATCTTTTGAAAATACTTCTTCCCCATTCAAGATCACCGTTTTTATTAAACTTTAAAATTAATACATCATTATAATGATATGTAGTTACCCAGTAACCACCGTATTGTCCGTTAGAAACATAATGTGTTGTTATATAAAATTCTTCAGCCAACAAAAAGGTGTTTCCTTCACTATCCTCTATAATATAATCTACTTCAAAACTAGATAATTCTTTTTTCTTTTTAGACTTTCTGTAACTATATAAATCTTCATACACTTTTAATGGAAGTTCATTTATTTTCTTTTCAGAAATCTCCATCGTTCTTTGATTTATTTTAAACGAGCACGTTCCCTTAATTTTATTTGCATTTTTTTCGGAATAAAATCCTATTAATTTTATTCCTTCTCTCTCATTAAGAATTGATAATGAATTAATATGTTCTTCTTCACTCAACTTAATAGTTGCATTTTTAGTGTTTTTCTCAGTTATTTTATTTAATATAAATTGATAATTTGCTTTTCCTTTCTTTTTCTGTCTTTTCCCTTTAAGAAATAACTTCCCCAAAATAAAAGTAGTTGCATCACTATCTATAATGATATCATTTGGCTCAAAATAATTTTCTTCATATTCTTGATATTTCTTTTGAAATTGTAGTTTTAAATTACTTGCATCAAAAACTCTAACAGTATAAGAATTAGAATTTTTTCTAATATTATCTGTAGAAATCACTAAGTACTTGTTGTTTGGTGAAACTGCAAAACTTGTTTGGCGTTTACTTTTTCCAAAGAAAATATTTTGATTTTTATCTACTGTTGTTTTAAAAAGTTCTACTTTATTATGAGTGTTATTTTCCATATTATATATATGACAATATACTATCCGTTCTTTTTTTGAAGGAGAAAAAACTGTAAAAACCTTAATCTCATTATTGTAAAATAAATCGC